>NZ_AQOI01000742.1:0-1030 GCF_000364665.1 Xanthomonas sp. SHU 199 | reverse complement strand
CCAGTCCTTGTCCAGCGCCACCGCCGCCGCGAACGACGGCGCGCGGCGTGCCGGTGCGACCGCGGCCTGCGGGCGCGGACTGCGCGTCATCGCCTGCGTCGCGTGTCTGCCGCGCGGCAACGGGGTCGGCGTCGGCGCCGCAGCCGGCGCGCCGTCCAGCTTGAACAGCGCCACCGCCTGAGTCAGCTCCACCGACTGCTGCTCCATCGAGCGCGCGGCCGCGGTGGCTTCTTCCACCAGCGCCGCGTTCTGCTGCGTGCTTTCGTCCATCTGGGTGACGGTCTGGTTGACCTGCTCGATGCCCGCCGACTGTTCCTGCGAGGCCGCCGAGATCTCGCCCATGATGTCGGTCACCCGCTGCACCGACGCCACGATCTCCTGCATGGTGCTGCCGGCCCGGTCGACCAGCGCCGAGCCTTCGGCGACGCGGGTCACCGAATCGTCGATCAGCGTCTTGATCTCCTTGGCGGCATTGGCCGAACGCTGCGCCAGGGTGCGCACTTCGCTGGCAACGACCGCGAACCCGCGGCCCTGCTCGCCGGCACGTGCCGCTTCCACCGCCGCGTTGAGCGCCAGGATGTTGGTCTGGAAAGCGATGCCGTCGATCACGCCGATGATGTCGGCGATCTTCTTCGACGAGGCCTCGATGCCGCTCATGGTCTCGACCACCTGACCGACCACGGCACCGCCCTGGGACGCGACCGACGCCGCGCCGCTGGCGAGCTGGTTGGCCTGGCGCGCGTGCTCGGCGTTCTGCTTGACCGTGGAGGTCAATTCCTCCATCGACGCGGCGGTTTCTTCCAGACTGGCGGCCTGCTGCTCGGTGCGGCGCGACAGGTCGTCGTTGCCGGTGGCGATTTCGCTGGCGGCGGCATTGATGCTGACCGCGGCGGTCTGGATGCGGCCGACGATGCCGGTCAACTGGTCGGCGGTGGCGTTGGCGTCGTCGCGCATCCGCGCGAACACACCGTGGAAGTCGCCATGCATGCGTGCGGTGAGGTCGCCGGCGGCGATCGCCTGCAGCAGGGCG
>NZ_AQOI01000741.1:0-2640 GCF_000364665.1 Xanthomonas sp. SHU 199 | reverse complement strand
AGGTCCTGCACCATCAGCCGGAAGTCGTGCTGGAAACTGGCCGCATCGCCGCGGGCGCTGAAGTCGCCGGCCGCGGCCGCTGCGGCCAGGCGCTTGATCTCGGTATTGATCGCCAGCAGGCTGGCCTTGGCCGCGTCCATCGACTCGTGCAGCACCGCACGGCTGCCGGGCAGCCGGCGCGCATCGCGGCGCAGATCGCCGTTGGCGTATTCGTTGAGGATCTCGACCGCCTCGACGATGGCGTCCAGGTGCTCGAACATCATGGTGTTGATGCCCTTGCTCAGTTCGCCGTACACGCCGGGGAAGTCCTGCGGCATGCGGTGGCTGATGTCCTTGTCGGCGTGCAGCTCGATCATCAACGCGGTTTCGCGGGAGAAGCGCTGCAACTGCGTCTGCATCCCACCCATCGCCAGCAGCAGGCGGCCGGGTTCGTCACGCGCGTCGGTGGCCACGTCGTTGTCCAGGCGGCCGGCTGCGATGGCCTCGGCGGCACGGGTGGCGCGATTCAGCGGCACGGTCAGGCTGCGGGTGATCAGCCACGCCAGCAGGCTGCTGACCAGCACCACCGCCAGTCCGCCGGCGATGAGCATGGCGCGCCCACGCGCCATCGCCGCCGTCGCTTCCGCATAGGCCTCGTTGCTGCGGGTGGCCTGCAGATCGGCATAGCGGGCGATGGCGTCCTGCCATTTCTGCGTCAGCGGCGCGGACTCCCGCATCAGCAGGGCCAGGGCCTCGTCCGGCTTGTCGTGCATGCCCAGATCCATCACCCGGTTGTTGACGTCCACGGTCATCTGCCGGGCGCGATCGACGTCCTCCAGCACGGCCTGGCTCTGCGCACCGCTGGGGATGGCGCCCGCCCGCTTGCGCGCCTCCTGGTAGCGTGCGCGCTGCTCGACGATGACCTTGGCGAAGCGGATGTTGTCTTCCTGGGAGGTCGGCAACACGATGTTGCGGACATTGATGGCCACGACCGAACTGGCGTTGAGCATGTCGCTGGACGCGCGGATGGCGGCGATGTTGCGGTTGACGATGCCGTCCAGTCGCTCGCGCGCCTGGAACAGGGTCAGAAGCCCGGCGACGACCAGCGCCGAGGACAACAGGATGAGGATGCCGAACGCGGTGGCGAGCCGGGCACCGACGTTGTAGCGCTGAAGGAATGCAATCATGGAATGGCCTTTGGGGGAATGAGAGGGGCGATGGAACGCCGCGGACCACGCACGCCGACCAGCCGCCGTTGTGCACGCCCGCATCGAACGAGATGAATGAGTCGTGAAAAAGCGTTTTGAATCAGACGCCTGATGACGCATCCCGCTCGATGTGCGGGCGATGTAACGGCGCCCGGCGCGGGGACTTGAGAGGCGATTGCACGGAATTTATTGAACACCCTCAGGCACATCACAGGGATGTGGAGAGGCCATTCGCACAGCGTCCGGATCGGCGTTTTCGCGTGAAGAGCGCGTGCACGTCATGTTGCAACGGCCGGCACGACGCTTGCTTGCGGCGCGAGGTCGCAGCGAGGAAAAAGTTTTCCGATTGGCCGCACACCGGCGACCTCGACACACGGTGCGAAGACCAGGAACGCGATCGCGGTCACTTCGCAGCGTCGGCCGGAACCCGCGGCCGCAGCCACGGCGGCAGCGATGCTGTCGTACAAGGGACGCGTCGCATCACGCGCACGGCGTCTGCCGCACGGCGGCGGCGCCCGTGACGACATGCTGGATGCTCACGCGGGCACACGCGCGTAAGCCCCACGCAGGCGTGAGGACGGAGCAGCACGCCCACGCGCGCGGCGTGGGCGTCGGTCAGAAACAGCGTGCCGCGCCAAGGCAGGCATGGCATCGCGACCGCAGTGGAACATCCTCGGATCTGCGGGATGCGGCACCGGCAGCCGCAAGGCAACCGCCACGCGACAGGCGAGCGACGCGCATTGCGCCGCTCGCCGATGACAGGCGCCGTGCGGCTCAGAACTCCTGCCAATCCTTGTCCAGCGCCATCGCCGCCGCCGGCTGCGCCGCACGCCGCGCAGGTGCGGCCTTGGCCGCTGCCGGAAGGACGCTGCGCTTGCCCGCGGGCGTCGCGGTGGCCTGGTGCCGCGGCGCCTGCGCTACCGGCGTGGCCGCCGATGCGTCGAGCTTGAACAGCGCCACCGCCTGGCTCAGTTCCACCGCCTGCTGCTCCATCGAGCGCGCCGCCGCACTGGCCTCTTCCACCAAGGCCGCGTTCTGCTGGGTGCTCTCGTCCATCTGCGTCACGGTCTGGTTGACCTGTTCGATGCCGGCCGACTGCTCCTGCGAGGCGGCGGAGATTTCCCCCATGATGTCGGTGACACGCTGCACCGAGGTCACGATCTCGGTCATGGTCTTGCCGGCCCGGTCGACCAGGACCGAACCTTCGGCGACGCGGCTCACCGAATCGTCGATCAGGCTCTTGATCTCCTTGGCCGCGCTGGCCGAGCGCTGCGCCAGGGTGCGCACCTCGCTGGCGACCACGGCGAAACCGCGCCCCTGGTCGCCGGCACGCGCGGCTTCCACCGCCGCGTTGAGGGCCAGGATGTTGGTCTGGAAGGCGATGCCGTCGATCACCGAGATGATGTCGGCGATGCGCCGCGACGCATCCTCGATGCCGCTCATGGTGGTCACC
>NZ_AQOI01000740.1:0-6802 GCF_000364665.1 Xanthomonas sp. SHU 199 | reverse complement strand
GACCACGTCGCCGCCCTGCGAGGCGACCGAGGCCGCACCGGCGGCGAGCTGATTGGCCTGACGCGCGTGCTCGGCGTTCTGGCGAACGGTGGAGGTCAGTTCCTCCATCGAGGCTGCGGTTTCTTCCAGGCTGGCGGCCTGCTGCTCGGTGCGGCGCGACAGATCGTCGTTGCCGGCGGCGATCTCGCTGGCCGCGGCATTGATCGACACCGCCGAGTGCTTGATGCGTCCGACGATGCCGGCCAGTTGCTCGGCGGTGGCATTGGCGTCGTCACGCATCTGCGCGAACACGCCGCGGAAATCGCCGTGCATGCGCGCGGTCAGATCGCCCGCGGCGATCGCCTGCAGCAGGGTCGACAGCGCCTGCAGGTTGCCATCGGCGGTGGCCATCAACTGGTTGAGGCTGTCCACCATCACCCGGAAGTCGTACTGGAAGCGCTCGGCGTCGCCGCGCGCGCTGAAGTCGCCGTCGGCGGCGGACGTCGCCAGTTGCTTGATCTGCCCGTTCATCGCCGACAGGTTGGCCTTGACCTCGTCCATGGTCTGGCTCAGCACCGCCTCCTCGCCAGGCAGGCGGTCCATGTCCTGCGACAGGTCGCCGATCGCGTAGCGGCCCATGATCTGCGCCAGGCGCGTCTTCACCGCCAGGTGCGAGGCCACCAGCGCATTGGTCTCGGCCGCCATGCGCCCGTAGTCGCCCGGGAAGGCCTGCGCTTCGATGCGATGGCTGACTTCGCCCGCGTCGTGGCGCTTGGCCATTTCCAACTGCGCACCGATCAGGTTGCTGACCTGCTGCTGCATGCCCTGCATCGCGACCAGCAGACGTCCGGTTTCGTCGCGGGCGTCGGTACGTACGTCGTTGTCGAGCTTGCCGCTGGCGATGGCCTCGGCGACACGCGTGGCGCGGGTCAGCGGCACGGTCAGGCTGCGGGTGATCAGCCAGGCCAGCAGGCCGCTGACCAGCACCACGAGCACGCCACCGGCCACCAGCAGGCTGCGGCCGCGGTCCATCGCGACGTTGGCGCTGGCGTAGGCCTCGGCACCGCGCGTGCGCTGCCGGTCGGCATAGGTATTGATCGCCTCCTGCCATTGCTGCGTCGCCGGTCCGGCCTCCGCCATCAGGACTTTCAATGCCTCATCGGCCTTGTTGGCCATGCCCAGGTCCAGGACCTTCTGGTTGGCGAGACGGGTCCGATCGTAGGCGTCGTCGATGGCCTTGCGCATCTGCGCGCCGGTGGCATCGCTGACCGGGATCGCATAGAGCTTGTCGTGGACCTCACCGTAGTAGCGGCGCTGCTGGTCGACGGCCTTGGCGAACCGCTCGTTCTCTTCCTGCGTGGTCGGCAGCACGATGTTGCGCAGATTGACCGCCACCTGTGCGCTGGCATTGCGCATTTCGCCGGTGTAATCGAGGATCTGCATGCGCCGGTTGACGATGGTGTCCATCATCTCGCGCGCCTGTTTCAGCGTCAGCAGCCCGGCGACGACGAGCGCACAGGAGAGCAGGATGAGGACGCCGAAGGCGGACGCGAGCCGCGTCCCGACGTTGTAGCGTTGCAGGATTCCGATCATGAGGGGCCACCAAGTAAGAAAAGGAGAGCAGCCCGCGCCACGACCTGGATCGCGCAGGACACCCTCGGGCCAATGGCCTGGGCGCGATGCGACGGAGAAGAAGGAAAAGACACTTCCAGCACCGGCCGCATCGGGGGTGTCCCATGCGGGTACTCGTACTAGGTAACGGCGACCCGCCCGGAATCTTGATGCGCAACTGCGCACAGTTTCCTAAATCCCCTCAGCATCGTGACTACGAAGTGCACGTTGCGCGTCTCCCTCACGCCACCGTTGCGCACCCGTAAATTCCATGTGAAACAAGGATTAGAAGGCGCCCCATCGGCGCTGGCGCACGTCACACTTACCGCCGCAGGCATTGCCACGCGCACACCAAGAATGTCGTAAACGGCATATATCCGCGACCGCCCGGGCGACCGGCCTCCGCGCCGTCGGGCGCGGAGGCGGCGTGCCTTACTCGGCCAGGTTGGTGCCGGCACCGGCGGTGGCGATGACCTTGGCCTTGACCTGCGCGGCAGGGATCGCCGTGTACATGTAACCCAGCGACTCGGGATAGGTCTTGGACGAGATCCAGGTGGTGGCGTTGGCGTAGGGCTTGCTGGTGCTCTCCGGCACCGTCCAGGTGATGCCGCTGCCGACGTAATTGTTGATCAGGTCCCAGTAGCCGATCTCGCTGCTGTCGCGCGAGGTCACCGGGTTCTTGATGTTCTCGAAGTAGTTGGCTTCGATCAGCGCCACCCCGCCCATGCGCACGTTGATGCCGGAGGTGAAGACGTTGTTGAAGTAGTTGTTGTAGATGTGGCTCAACCCGCGCCGCTGCAGCGGCAGGCGCGATTCCACGTTCTCGAAGCGGTTGTGATGGTAGGTGGTGCGCGCGGCGGCGTTCTGGGTATCGCTGTCGCTGTAGCCGTTGAGCGCGACCTTCTGGTAGTCGTGGATGTAGTTGTACGACACGGTGACGTGGTTGACGCCCTTCTTCATGTCGATGCCGCCGTCGAAGGACGCGTCGCCGGCGCCGGGGCATTTGGTCAGCGAGGCGAAGATGGTGTTGTGGTCCACCCAGATGTTGGACGGCTGGCCGCTGGAATTGCCTTCCAGCGAGATCGAATCGGCGTCCTCGCCTCCGGGCAGCAGGCCGATGGTCATGTTGCGGATGATGACGTTGTGCGCATTGCCGACCACGCGCACGCCGAAGTTGGCCGAGGAGCCGTTCGCCCCCTTGATGGTGATGTCGCGCTTGTTCTTGATCTGCACGGTCTTGGCCGGCAGCTTCCATTGCGTGCATACGTCGGTGATGCTGGCGTAGTTGAAGCTGCCGGTGTAGTTGAGCACCAGGCCGCCGGAGCCGGCGTAGTTGTCGATCGCCGCCTGCATCGCCTCCATCGTGGCGACGTTGACCGGAATGGCGTTGCCGCCACCGGTGGTGTTGGCGCCGTAGCCGACCGGGCCGGCGAAGGCCGGGGCGGCGCCGACGGCCAGAGCGAGCGCCAGTGCGCCCCTGCGGAACTGCTGCTGCATGATGTCTCTCCCATCTGTCGCGATGAGTGCAGGACGCATGACAGTGCATGCATGCGCCGGCACGGGGCGTGGGGGCCGGCGGCATTCTTGGAATGCACGCGGCGGCCCGCGCAATCGCCGCGACGCAGAACTGGAACCCTGCGCTCCGTTCGCCGCGCGGGACAGGACAAGCGGACACGCACGGTCCGCAGGAGACAGACAGCGACAGCCGGGGACAGGCTTCCCGCACGCACGCTGCGTTGGACGCACCTCGCCGGCAACGACGGCGAACGGCCGTGCATCGCGCGCATCGCCATCGCCGTCGGCGCACCGCGCAGGGACAAGCGCACGCCGGCGCTGCGCGGCCGCGAATGTTGCGGCCGCAGCACGTTTGCGCGAGCCATCCGACGCCGAACAGGCGCCGGATGGCCGCGACGCGCTCAGCTCACCGTGTCCAGGCGGTTGTCGCTGCGGTCGGCGTCGGGCAGCACATGGTCCGGATCCAGGGTCACGTGCAGCACCTTCTGCGTACTTGGCACCCGGATCTGCGGCTGGGTCTGCTGCATCCAGGTCTCCACCGGCACGCGCTGATCGAGATGGCTGCCGTCGGCGAAGTCGATGCGCAGGGTCGCCGGCATCACCAGCTTCTGCCGGCTACCCAAGGTCACCAGCAGGCCCTTGGCCGGATCATGATCGACGTAAGCGGCCGCGCGCACGCCCATGTCCAGCTGCCAGTTGTTGAAATACCAGCCGCGCCACCACCAGCTCAGGTCCTCGCCGGCCTCGCTCTCCATCAGCCGGAAGAAATCCGACGGCGTCGGGTGCTTGTAGGCCCAGGTGGCGATGTACTTGCGGAACGCCGGATCGAAGCGCGCCGGACCGAGGATCTGTTCGCGCAGCAGCACCAGGCCCAGCGCGCCCTTGAAGTAGGTCAGCGGATGCCGGTATTTCTCGCTGGTGGCGTCGGCGCGATCGAGCAGGGTCGGCGCCTGCGCGTCGGCCAGCAGTGGCAGGATCTCGTCCACCGGGTTGCCCCCGCCGGGCGCGTACTCGCCATCGCGCTTGGGCGCGAATTCGCCATGGTTGATCGCGTCGGAGGCGTAGACGTCGATGAAGGTATTGAAGCCCTCGTCCATGAACGCATGGCGGCGCTCGTTGGAGCCGACGATCATCGGGAACCAGCCGTGGCCGAGTTCGTGCGCGGTGATCCAGAACAGTTGCTTGCCGCCGTCCTCCATGTCGTCGAAGACGATGCCCGGATATTCCATGCCGGCGCCGTGGCCGCCCAGGTTCACCGCCGCCGGCCACGGGTACGGATACCACTGCGAGAAGTGTTCGATCGAGGCTTTGACGAACTCGGTGGAGCGGCCCCACTTGTCGCTGCCGACCGCGCTGCGCGGATACACCGACATCGCCAGCGCATGCTTGCCCTCGGGCAGGTTGATCCGCGCCGCATCCCAGACGAACGCCGGCGAAGCGGCAAACGCGACGTCGCGGGTGTGGTCCATGTGGAAGCGCCAGGTCTGGGTGCCGCTGGCGCTGGGCCGACTGTCCGGCTTGCCCACCTCATCGGCGCCGCGGATGGTCACCGTGCTGTCGCTGGCGGCGGCTTGCGCGAGGCGCTGGCGCTGGGTGGCGGTGAGCACCTGCGCCGGATTCACCAGTTCGCCGGACCCGGCCACCAGGTAGTTCCAGGGCACCGTCACCGCGTAGTCGAAATCGCCGTACTCCAGGTAGAACTCCGCGCCCAGGTAGGGCTGGGTGTCCCAGCCGCGCAGGTCGTCGTACACCGCCATGCGCGGATACCACTGCGCGATCTCGTAGATGTCGCCGTCGGGGGTGGGCGTGACCGCGGTGCGGCCGCCCCAGGTGCCGGGCACGGTGTAGGCGTAGTCGATGTGCAGCTTGAGCGCCTTGCCGCTGGCCAGCGGCTGCGGCAGATCCACGCGCATGCGTGTGTCGTCGATCAGGAAGGTCGCCGCCACGCGCTTGCCGCCCTGCTCCAGCTCCACCTTGGCGATGCGATAGCCCTCGGTGCTCTGCGGCGCGGGCCGGTCGGCACGCGCGGCGCGCAAGTTGCGGGCGCGGGCATCGCTGCGGTACAGGTTCTGGTCCAGCTGCAGCCACAGCACGTCCAGCGTGTCCGGGCTGCGGTTGCTGTAGGTGATGGTCTCCTGGCCGCGCAGCGTGTGCGTGGCCGGTTCCAGGGTGGCGTGCAGGTCGTAGTCGGCGCGGTTCTGCCAGTACTGCGGGCCGGGCACGCCGCCGCCGCTGCGGTAGGCGTTGGCCGGCTGCGGCAACTGCAGCGGTGCGAACAGCGCCTGCGGATCGTAGGTGCCGGCACCATCCGCGGCGGCGGCAGTGGTGGCATCGGCCTGGGCGGCGCCGACAAGGGAAACACAAGCCGCGGCGAACGCAGCGCGGCGCAGGACAAGGATCATGGTGGCGTCCGTGGGGAGGATCGCCGCCGATGGTAGGCCGATTGGGGGTGGCGCGAATGTGCCGTTCGCCACCTTCGGCAGCGGATGCTCGGCAAGACGGAGTAGCAGCGGCTTAAGCCGCGATGGGCGCTACCGGGAAGGCCCGTCGCGGCTGATCCCCGAAGGGGACAAGCGCCGCTCCTACGACGGCAGGGCGACGCGCGCCGGGCTCAGCCCAGCAAGGTCTCCAGCACCGCCATGCGCACCGCCACGCCGTTGGCGACCTGGCGCAGGATGCACGACTGCGCGCCGTCGGCGACCTCGTCGGTGATCTCCACGCCGCGGTTGATCGGGCCCGGGTGCAGCACCACCGCGTCCTTGGACGCGCGGCGCAGCCGCTCGGCGGTGAGGCCGTACTGGCCGTGATAGTCCTCCAGCGAGGACACCAGGCCTTCCTCCATGCGCTCGCGCTGCAGGCGCAGCATCATCACCGCGTCCACGCCGTCGAGCATGGCGTCGAAATCCTCGCCGACCACGCAGCCGTCCAGGGTGTCGTCGTCGGGCAGCAGCGCGCGCGGTCCGCACACGCGCACTTCGCCGGCCCCGAGGGTGCGCAGCGCGTGCAGGTCCGAGCGCGCCACCCGCGAGTGCTTGACGTCGCCGACGATGACCAGCTTGAGCTTGGAGAAATCGCCGCCCTTGGCGTGGCGCAGGGTCAGCATGTCGAGCAGGCCCTGGGTGGGATGCGCGCTGCGGCCGTCGCCGGCGTTGATCAGCGCGGTGCCCTCGCCCGCCGCCTCGGCCAGACGCTCCACCGCGCCGTCCTCGGGGTGACGCACGACGAAGCCGCGCACGCCCATCGCTTCCAGGTTCTTCAGCGTGTCGCGCGCGGTCTCGCCCTTGCGCGTGGACGAGGTGGAGGCGTCGAAGTTCAGCACGTCGGCGCCGAGCCGCTGCGCGGCCAGCTGGAACGAACTGCGGGTGCGCGTGGACGGTTCGAAGAACAGCGTGCACACCGCGGTGCCGGCCAGCACGTTGCGCTTGCCGACCCGGCCCACCGCCGCGTCGCGGATCTGCCCGGCGCGGTCCAGCAGTTGCAGCAGGGTCGCGCGCGGCAGCCCTTCCAGGGTCAGCAGGTGGCGCAGGCGCCCGTTCGAATCGAGTTGCGGATCAGTCATGGCGGGTCCGGGCTGTGGATCAGGGAGGGGGAATGGCGTCGTCGGGCGCGGCCAGCCAGCGCTCCACGATCACCGCGGCGGCCACCGCGTCCAGCGCGGCGGCGTCGCGGCGGCGCTTGCGGCCGGCGGCACGGTCCA
>NZ_AQOI01000739.1:0-1994 GCF_000364665.1 Xanthomonas sp. SHU 199 | reverse complement strand
CTGCCGGCGGGCGTGGCGACCACCGCCGTCGGCGTGCCGTTCGCCACCGGCAAGGTGGCCGTGGCCGAGCGCCAGTGCACCCGCGCCAGGCGTCCGCCGAGCACGCCGCCGTCCTTGGTCGGCACGCTGAGGTCGCCGGCCAGGGCCGGGCCGTCCAGGTGCACGTCGATGCTGTCGGCCTGCGGCAGCAGGCGCAGGCGGGTGTTGTCGAACACGCCGCCCAGCAACAGCAGATGGTCGGCCAGGATCTCGATGCGCCGCAGCGGCATCGGGTCTTCGCCGCCGTTGGCCGCGGCGGCGTTCGGATCGGGGCGGCTGACCACGCCGATCCAGTCGATGGCGTTCAGCGCCGCGGTGCGCCCGCTGACCACCAGGCCGCTGGCCGGCGGTTCGTCGGCGACGTGGTCGCTGCCCATCACCACGCGCACGCCGGTCTTGCCGCCCTGGCTGCGCGCCGCCAGCGCCATCAGCTTGCCGAAGGCCACCTCGATGCGACCGCTGCCGACCGGCAGCGGCACGTTGACCGAGGTCGCCAGCGGCGTGGCCGGCGCCTTGTCCATCGGCGCCGGCATCAGCAGTTGGGTGCCGACCAGGTCCGAGCGCAGTTGCAGCCGGGTCGGCGGCTGCGCGCCGCCGTCGGGGGTCTTGGGCAGGCCGACGCCGATGTTCCAGCGCGAGCGGCCCTGCACGTACGGCTTGAGCCAGGCCATTTCCGGCACCCGGTCGAGCAGTTCGTTCGCGTCCAGCGACGCGCTCAGCGCGGCCTCGAAGGCCTGTTGCGGATCCTGCACGCCGTCGCCGGCGCGCAGCGCAAGTTCGCCCTGGTGGCCCTGGTAGGCCACGCTCAGCTTCTGCGCGGCGAATCCGGTATCGCTGTAGTTGGCGCTGCCGCGCATGTCGTCGAAGGCCAGGTCCCAGCGCTTGTCGGCGATATGCGCGCCGAGCAGGTCGACCGTGCCGCGCAGGTGGTGGGTGCCGATGTCGGCGCGCAGCGGCTGCAGCAGGTCGAAGGTGACATCGGCCGGCCCCGACGCGCTGAGCGCATCCAGGGTGTCGCCGTAATGGGCATGCAGCGGACTCTGCCGCAGCATCGCCAGCAGCTTGCCGGTCTCGGCGCGGGTGCTGGCCAGCACGCTGAGCTGGCCTTCCTTGTAGTCGGGCAGCGCCGCCGACAGCTGCTCCACCGGCACCCCGCCCATGCTGCCGCGGCCGTGCACCTCGAAGCCGTTGCCGATGAAGGCGACGCTGGCGTCCACGTTCTCCACCGCCGGCCAGTCGTGCTGGAAGCGCACCTTGGCGTCCTCCAGCCGCGCGGTCGCCTCGAAGCGGCCGTTGTGGTCGGCGAACGGCCAGTCGTCCAGGTCGCCGGAGACCAGCGCATGGCCGTCGCGCAGGCGCCCGCCCTGCAGCGCGGCGTCGAGCCAGTCGGTGGCGGCCTTGCTCATCTTGGAATGGACCCAGAACTTCTTCGCCGCCACCACCGGCGCGTCCTGCAGGTCGGCGGCCAGGTCGATCCACGGCCGCGAGCCGTCGTCCTGGAAGCGCAGCCCGCCGCGCACGTCGGCGCCGTAGTCGCTGCCCTGCACGCGCAGCCCCGGGGTCGCCACGCGCAGGCCGTCGCCATCGCGGAAGGCGACGATGCGCCCGGCCAACTGGACTTGGTGGACCACGCCGAAGCCGCTGGGCCAGTCGACGCGGACCGGGCTGCCGGCCTCCAGCGCCAGTTCGCCGGCCTGGGCATCGCCATCGAAGCGGCCGCGCAGCCCGCTCACACCCGGCGCACCGCCCGCCGGCGCGAATGCCAGGTCCGCCAGCCGCCCCTGGCCGTACAGCGGACCGCCGGGAACCCCGCTCACCGCCACCTGGGTCAGTTGCAGACGCGGCTTCGCCACCGCCAACCAACTGCGCAGACTGGGCGAAAGCCGGTCGCTGAGCCCGGCCACCGCGATCAGCGGCGCCAGGTCGAGCCGATCGCCGTACAGGGCGTAACGGCG
>NZ_AQOI01000738.1:0-374 GCF_000364665.1 Xanthomonas sp. SHU 199 | reverse complement strand
GCGCCCAGGCGGCGCTCGCGCGGCTGTGCGCGGGCGCGCGCCGCACCGGCGTGCGCAGCGATGCCGACCTGCGCACCCTGGGCATGGACGAGAGCCTGCGCCGGCTGGGCCCGTTCCTGGCCGACCTCAAGGCGGTGCTGGCCGACTACGGCCTGGACCTGGATGCCAGCGCCGGCGCGCTGCGCACCGGCCTGGTCAACCAGCAGGGCGACCAGGCGGTGGTGCGCATCCAGTACCCGCTGGACGGCGAACAGATCGACACCACCGCGGTGCTGGTGCGCCGCGACGGGCACTGGTACCTGCGCGACACCCTCAGCGAGGTGGATGCGCTGCTGGCGGCCAGCGCCGGCACCGCCGCCGCGGCCGCGGCACCC
>NZ_AQOI01000737.1:0-2013 GCF_000364665.1 Xanthomonas sp. SHU 199 | reverse complement strand
AGCATCGCCGCCACCGCGGCCACCGCCAGCAGCGGCCCGATCCAGCGCAGCACCCGTTCGCTCACCTCGCCCATCCGTTCCCGTCCTTTCGCGCCGCCATGGCGCCTCCAGCCGGGCATTGTCGCCGCTGCGGCCGCGGCCGGCACGCGCGGCGTGGCGCCGCCGCCCTTGCATCGGCGCCGCGGCGCCTCCATACAAAGCGTCCTCTCGCCTGCGATGACACTGTCCATGTCCGACACGCCCCACGTTTTCGACGCCAAGACCGAGACCTTCGAAGCCGACGTGCTGCAGCGCTCGCTGCAGACGCCGGTGCTGGTGGACTTCTGGGCGCCCTGGTGCGGCCCGTGCAAGACCCTGAGCCCGATCCTGGAAAAACTGGCGGCCGAGTACAACGGCGGCTTCGTGCTGGCCAAGGTCGACGTGGACCAGGAGCAGCAGATCGCCGCGGCGTTCCAGATCCGCTCGGTGCCGACGGTGTTCCTGGTCAAGGGCGGACAGTTGGTGGATGGCTTCCCCGGCGCCCTGCCCGAGGGCCAGTTGCGCGAGTTCCTGACCCAGCACGGGATCGTGCCGCTGGCCGCGCAGGAACCGGCCGAGGACGTGCCGGCGGCGCCGCTGGATCCGCAGGCCGAGGTGCAGCGCCTGCGCGAGGCGGTGGCGGCCGAGCCGGACAAGGACGAACTGAAGCTGGATCTGGCCCTGGCCTTGGTCAAGGTCGGCGCCGCCGCCGAGGCCGAGACCCTGATCGACGCATTGCCGGCCAATCTCGCCACCGACGAGCGCGCGGTGCGGGCACGGGCGCGACTGGGCTTCGTCGGCGCGCTGCAGGCCGCCCCGCCGCTGGAGACCCTGCAGGCCACGCTGGCGCAGGATCCGACCGATCTCAAGACGCGCTACCTGCTGGGCGTGCGCCACCTGGTCGGCGGCGACGACGCGGCCGCGCTGGAACAGTTCCTGGAGATGCTGCGCCAGGACCGCGCGTTCGAGGACGGCCTGCCGAAGAAGGCGCTGATCGATGCGTTCCGGGTGATCGAGGACGAGGATCTGGTCGGGCAGTACCGTAGGAAGATGTCCGCCCTGTTGTTCTGAGATTACAATCTCAGGTCCAGCGGCTGACTACGGCGTCTCCGGCCGCTGCGACGGACGGACGCGACCCGGCCTGACCCCAGGATGCCGCGATCAGGGACGAACGCCGCCTGCAGCCCCGCAGGCAGCGCCGGCCTGGTCTTTTGCCGGATGTATGCCGTGAACCAGTTCGATCGCCGCATGGCCTCGCCCACCCGCACCTCGTGGGCAGGCGCACGCAGACTGGCCGGCCTGCTGTGCTGGATTGGCCTGCTGCTCGCCCCCACTGCGATGGCGCAGGACTGGCACTACCGGGTGCGCCCCGGCGATACGCTCTGGGATCTCGGCCGGCTGTATCTGCGCCCGGGCATGGACTGGGCGCGGTTGGGCCAGCACAACCAGGTCGCCGATCCGCAGCGGCTGGTGCCGGGATCGCGCCTGCGGTTTCCGATCGCCTGGCTGCGCGTGCAACCGGCGCCGGCGCGGCTGGTCGCCCTGCGTGGACAGATCAGCGTGCAGACCGCCGACCGGGCGACGCTCTCGGCGCAGCAAGGCATGCCGCTGCCGATCGGCAGCGCGCTGCAGACCGGTGCCGATGCCAGCGCGACCGTGCAGTTCGCCGACGGCTCGCGCATGCAGGTGCGTGAGAACAGCCTGGTGCGCTTCGACCAGCTCGTCCGCTACGGCGCTACCGGCATGGTCGATACCCGGGTGCGGCTGGAGAAGGGTCGCACCAGCAACGACGTCATCCCCGCCACCGGTCCCGCCTCGCGCTACATCATCCAGACCCCGTCCAGCACCAGCAGTGTGCGCGGCACCCGCTTCCGGGTCGGCGCCGGCAGCGACAGCGCGTTCGCCAGCACCGAGGTGCTGCAGGGCGCGGTGCGCGTCGCCGGCCAGGGCGGCCAGCGCCTGCTGCAGCCAGGCGAGGCGGCGCGGGTCGCCACC
>NZ_AQOI01000736.1:0-33435 GCF_000364665.1 Xanthomonas sp. SHU 199 | reverse complement strand
TCTACACCTCCGGTTCCACCGGAACCCCCAAGGGGGTGATGATCGAACATGGCTCGGTCTGCAATCAGATCTGGGCACTGAAAAGCCTCTATGGGCTGACCGCGCACGATCGCCTCCTGCAGTTCTCGTCGCCATGCTTCGACGTCTCGGTGGAGGAAATCTTCGGCGCGCTTTGCAGCGGCGCCACCCTGGTGTTGCGGACCGATGCCTGGCTTGCCTCCTCGTCCACGTTCAACGAGCTTTGTGCCGCCCATGGGATCACCGCACTCAGCCTGCCCACGTCGCTCTGGTCGCAATGGGCCGACGCATGGAGCGAAACGCGTGCGCCACGGACGCTGCGTCACATCGTCATCGGCGGCGAAGCGACCAGCCGGCATGCGCTGCAGGCCTGGTTCGGTGACGGAGGGGTCAGGCCGACGTTGTTCAACTGCTACGGCCCGACCGAGACGACCGTCAACGCCACCAGCCAAGTGGTCCGTGCACAAGACCGTGCAACGCTCATCGGCCGCCCCGTCGCCAATACCCGTGTCTACATCCTCGACCCGCATGGCCAACTGGTGCCGCCCGGCGCGGTGGGGGAACTGTGCATCGGCGGCGTCGGCGTTGCCCGTGGCTACCTGAACCGTCCGGCGCTCAGCGCCGAACGCTTCCAGCCGGACCCCTTCGTCGCTGATCCCGACGCCCGCCTGTACCGCTCCGGCGATCTGGCGCGCCACCTGCCCGACGGCAGCATCGAATTTCTCGGCCGCAACGATCATCAGGTCAAGCTGCGCGGCTTCCGCATCGAACTGGGCGAGATCGAGACACGCCTGGCAGCGCACCCCAACGTGCGCGACAACGTCGTGCTCGCGCGCGGCGAGGGCCCAGACAGACGCCTGGTCGCCTATGTCGTTCCCCGCACGCACAGCGAGCCTGGCAGCGACGACGCGCCCTCCGAGCTGATCGCGCGACTGCGCGCGCACCTGGCCGCTGGCCTGCCCGACTACATGGTGCCAGCCGCGTTCGTCATCCTGGACACATTGCCGCTGACCCCCGGCGGCAAACTCGACCGCAGCGCGTTACCCGCGCCCGACGACGGTGCCTTCGCGCGCCACGACTACGTACCGCCACGGAGCCAGTCCGAAACGCTGCTGGCCGGCATCTGGCAGGAACTGCTCGCGCTTGATCGCGTCGGCATGCACGACAACTTCTTCGATGTCGGCGGCACATCGCTGCACATCATCGCGCTGCGGCAGAAGATCCACGACAACATAGGCGTCGACGTCTCCATCACCGACCTGTTCGCGCACCCGACGATCGCCAGACTGTCTGAGCACCTGTCGGTCGGCACACAGCAACCGGCGGCGATCGAGCAGACGCCGGAACAGTCCGCAGTCCCCGACCCGAAACATGCGGTCGCGGTGATCGGCATGGCCGGCCGTTTTCCCGGCGCCAGCGACATCGCGGCCCTGTGGGCCAACATCGCTGACGGCGTGGAATCGCTGCAGCGCTTCAGCCGGGACGAGCTGCTGGACGCGGCAGTGGAACCTTCCTTGCTCGACCAGCCCGGCTTCGTTCCGGTGCGAAGCCTGCTGGACAACGTGACCGACTTCGATGCCGACTATTTCGGCTTCACGCCGCGCGAGGCCGAAGTGACCGATCCGCAGCAGCGCATCCTGCTGGAATGCGCGCATGACGCGTTGGAGGCCGCAGGCTACGGCGATGCCCGAAGCGAACGGCCGGTGGGCGTCTTCGTCGGCGTCGGCGAAAACCAGTACGTGCTGCAACATCTTCTGCCGCAGTTGGATGCCCTTTCGGCACTGGGCACCAGCATCGTGCACGCCAACAGCAAGGATTTCGCCGCCACGCGCATCTCCTACAAACTGAACCTGTCGGGTCCGGCCGTCAACGTCAACACCGCCTGCTCGACCTCACTGGTGGCCGTGCACCTTGCCTGCCGCAGCGTTGCCCAAGGCGAGAGCCGGATGGCGCTCGCCGGTGCGGCCGGCATCGCCGAGTTCGGTCCAGGCGGCTATCGCTACGAGGAAGGCAACATCAACTCGCCGGACGGCCATTGCCGTGCGTTCGACCGTGACGCACGGGGAACGCGGGCCGGTAACGGTGCAGGCGTGGTACTGCTCAAGCGGCTGGACCATGCCCTGGCCGATGGCGACACCATTCACGCCGTGATCAAAGGGTCGGCGATCAACAACGATGGTGCCGACAAGGTCGGCTACACCGCACCGAGCGTGGTCGGACAGGCGCGGGTCATCCAGCAGGCGCAGCGCAACGCGGACGTATCGCCGGCGAGCATCGGCTATGTGGAAGCGCATGGGACCGGCACCGTGCTGGGCGATCCGATCGAAATTCGCGCACTCAGTCGCGCGTTCGCGGGCGAGCCGGCGCAACGCTGCGCGATCGGGTCGGTCAAACCCAACATCGGTCACCTGGACACCGCGGCCGGCATGGCCGGCCTGATCAAGACGGTGGAGGCACTCAAACACGGGCAGTTGCCGCCGAGCATCAACTATCTCCAGCCCAATCCCGAGATCGATTTCGCGGCAAGTCCGTTCTATGTGAACACCCAACTGCGCCCGTGGCCCACGCAGGACGCGCCGCGCCGCGCAGGCGTCAGCGCGTTCGGTATCGGCGGCACCAATGCGCACGTCGTCCTGGAAGAAGCGCCGCCGGCGGCGAGCGACCCGGCAACGCGGTCGGCGCAGTTGCTGCTGCTGTCGGCACGCAGCGCGGAAGCCTTGCAGGCGGCAAGTAGGCGGCTTGCGGACTATCTGCACAGCGACCAGGCGGCGCCGCTGGCAGACGTGGCCTACACGCTGCAAACCGGCCGTACGGCACACGCCTGGCGCCGCGCGGTGGTCTGCACCACGGCCGAGGACGCCGCGGCACTGCTGACCTCGACCATCGCCGAGGCGACAAAGACGTCGGACCTGCACGCTTCTTTGATCTGGATGTTCCCAGGTCAGGGAGCGCAGCATGCCGGCATGGCCGGCGAGTTGTACAAGACAGAACCGGTGTTTCGCGAACAACTGGACGCCTGTGCGGAAGCGTTGCGCGAGACGCTCGGCCTGGACCTGCGCGAGTTGCTGTCTCCATCGCCCGAGGCGCGCGAACATGCCAATCGGCAGCTTGTCCAGACCTGTTTTGCACAGCCGGCGCTGTTCGCGGTGGAGTACAGCATGGCCCGGCTGCTGCAGTCCTACGGGCTCACCCCCGATGCGATGATCGGCCATAGCCTGGGCGAATACGTCGCGGCATGTCTGGCAGGCGTGTTTTCCCTGCAGGATGGATTGATGCTGGTCGCGGCGCGTGGTCGGCTGATGCAGGCCATGGCACCGGGGCGGATGCTGTCCGTGCGAGAGGACGAGGAACGCCTGCGGGCGAGGCTGTCCGGCTGCGCCGTGGACATCGCCGCAGTCAACGCCAAGGGCAAATGCACGGTGTCCGGCACACCCGCCGCCATCGCTGCACTACGCGAACAGCTGATCGCCGAGGGCATCGACAGCCGGGAACTGGAAACATCGCACGCCTTCCATTCCGCGATGATGGAGCCGATGCTCGCCGCATGGCGCGAAACGCTGAGCAGCGTGTCGCTGCATGCGCCGCGCCTCGCCTACGTGTCGAACCTGAGCGGCGACTTCATTTCCGCCGAGGAAGCGACAGACGTGGAGTACTGGGTGCGGCACCTGCGCGGTACGGTCCGCTTCGCCGAAGGCATGGACACCCTGCTGTCGCCGACCTCGCCATTGAGGAGCCGATGCGTCTTCGTCGAGGTAGGCCCAGGGCAGGTATTGAGCGGCTTCGCTCGGCAGCGCGTGCCTGCAAGCGCCCATGCCGTGGTCCCGGTCCTCGGCCACGCCACCGCATCCGATCAAGACGCCCGATCGCTGCAGCGCTGCATCGGCCAGCTCTGGGTGCATGGCGCCGGCGTCATCAACTGGGACGCCTATCACGCCCACGCGCGCAGGCGACGCGTGCCGCTGCCAACCTATCCGTTTCAGCGTCGCCGGTTCTGGGTGGATGCCCCCCTTCATGTTGCTCGGGCAGCACCGTCTGCCGAGGCGCGCCGTCCGTATCAGCAAGACTGGTTCTACGCCCCGCTGTGGCGGTTGCGCGGCAGCAAGGCCAGGCCAGACAGCGCTCAGGCCCTGCGCCCACTGACCTGGGTGGTGATGGCCGATCGCCGCGGAATCGGCGAGCGCCTGATCCAGCAACTGCGCCACGCCGGGCAGCGAACGATTGTGGTGCACCGCGGCGATCTATTCGCCCGTCTGGGCTCTGACGACTATGTGCTTGTTGCCGACGACCCGCGCCACTACGGCGAACTTGCCGACAACCTGGCACACGACGGTCTGCGGATCGACCGCCTGGTGCACCTCTGGTCGCTGGACCGGTGTCAGGCGAAGGCCGAACTGCATGGATTCGATCTGTTCCTGGCGCAGCAGCGCAACGGCTACTGCAGCCTGGCGTTCGCCATCGCCATCCTGATGGCGCGGCTGCAGGCCGACGATGCGGCGATGCACGCGGTGACTCACGACCTGTTCCGGGTGACCGGCGCGGAACTGCTGGCGCCGCACCATGCCCCGATCGTCGGCCTGTGCAAGGTGGCACCGCAGGAACATCCGAACCTGCGCTCGCAGCTTATCGATCTCAGCGACCCGCACCCGGAAGACCGCAGCGAGGACACCCTGTCCGCGGCAAGCGCCAGCCTCTTCGACGAACTGATGAACGAACACACCGACGGCGTCGTCGCCTTTCGCAACCGAGCACGCTGGACGCAGACCTATGAACCCTGCAAGGTCCCGAACGAAAACCTGCAGCCGCGCATGAAACGCGGCGGCGTCTATGTGATCACCGGCGGTCTCGGCAAGGTCGGTTACGCGCTCGCCGAGCATCTGGCGGCGATGTCAGCCAAGCTCGTGCTGATCGTGCGCGACGAATTGCCGCCACGCTCGCTATGGGCCAACTGGATCGCCGAGCGTAGCCCAAGCGATCCCGTGGTTCCGAAGCTGGGACGGCTGCTCGCGCTTGAGTCCAGGGGCGCGCAGGTCCTCATCTGCCAGGCCGACGTCGCCGACGAGGCACAGATGGTCGATGCCTTCGAGCAGGCCGAGATCCGTTTCGGCGACATCGACGGCGTGATCCATTGCGCGGGCCAGGTCCGCGACTCGATGCACTCCCTGGCCGACACGACGATCGAGCGCAGCCTCGCCCAGTTCCTTCCCAAGGCCAAGGGCGCGATGGTGCTGCAACGCGTGCTGAAACACCGACGCGTGGACTTTTGCGTTCTGATGTCATCGCTGTCGAGCGTACTGGGCGGCCTGGGCCTTTCCGCATACGCCGCCGCGAACGCCTACATGGACGCCTTTGCCACCGCACGGCATGCGCAAGGCGACGAGGCATGGCTCAGCATCAACTGGGACGGCTGGCACTTCGCCGGCGAGCCGGCCAGGGAAGGCATCCATGGCGTCGACGGCACCGAAGGCGCACAAGCGCTTGCATACGCCCTTTCATGGTCGGATATGCCGCAGCTCATCCATTCGACCGTGGATCTGCAGGCGCGCATGGAAAAGTGGATCGACAAGTCGCCGCAGGACCCGGCGAGCATGCAGCTCTATGTCCGTGGCGGCGGTACGGCCTGCGTTGCACCAAGCACCACCATCGAGTTTCAACTCCTGGAGATCTGGCAGCAACTACTGGGGATCCAGGACATCGGGGTGCGCGACGCGTTCTTCGACCTGGGCGGCGACTCGCTGCTCGCCACGCTGCTCGTCGCGCGGGTCAACAAGGCATTCAACGTGAATCTACCGATCCGCATCGTTTTCGAGGAGGAGACCATCGAACGCATTGCGCTAAAGATCGACGATCTCACCAAGCGCCCGCCGCAGGGCAAGCCGCTGGCGCTCAAGCGCAGCGGTGAACGCGCCCCGCTGTTCTGCATCCATCCCGGCAGCGGATTCGGGCGCCCGTATATGGCCATGCTGCGGCACCTTCCAGCGGATCTACCTGTCTATGCGCTGGAGGCGCGCGGACTGAACGACCACGACACATTGCCGGAGACGATCGCCGACATGTGCGCCGACTATATCGAGCAGATCCAGGTCATCCAGCCCGTGGGGCCCTACCACCTGCTCGGCTGGTCGTTCGGCGCCATCGTCGCCCACGCCATGTCCGCCGAAATGCAGAAACGCGGACTCGCGGTGGCCAAGCTGATCATGATCGATGGCGCACCGCTCTACGACGAGGAGTGGCCACAGCAGGCCGTCGAAGAACATCGCCTGGACCTCGAATCGCGCCTTTCCGGCTACAGGGACTACCAGACGGCGCCGGATGACCTGAAGCAAACCATGATCGCGCGAATGAGCGCCATCCAGAGCAACAACATCCGCCTGGCCTACTACCGCGATCCATCGCCCTTCCATGGAAACGTATTGATGATCATCGCCAAGGACTCCGATCGCCCCGAGAAATACGAATTCTTCAAGAAGTACATCCGTGGGGACGTCACCGAACTGAAGGTGCCATATCACCACAACATCCTGCTCACCAGCGAAGCCCTGGAAAGTTACGCCCCGGACATCTGCAGATTCCTCGACGCCACTACCCAGCGGCACGAGGCCCGGCTGGCGACCGAGGTATAGCACGAAGGAACGAATTTCTGGCGCAAGCAAACGGCGTGTCGGTCGGCAATTGATGAAGGAGCAACGATGTTTGGCTACTACTTCCACCTTGGTTTGCGCAGCCTGATGCGCAATCCCGTACTGACCGGCTTGATGGTGCTGTCGATTGCCGTCGGCGTGGCCGCATCGATGACTACCTATGCGGTGTTCCGTGCCACCTCGAGCAACCCGATTCCGGAGAAATCTGCACAGCTTTTCGTGGCGCAGATCGACAACTGGGGACCCACCGAAACCATCGAGAACGGTGGCGAACCACCGCGTGCCTTGAGCTACAGGGACACCATCGCCCTGATGCGCGACCGTCGCGCGACGCGGCAGACAGCGCTCTACCCGATCAAGGTATCGATCGTGCCCGCCGACATGGCGCTTCTACCGTTCCAGGTGAACAGCTACGCGGCCTACGCGGACACCTTCCCGATGTTCGACGTTCCTTTCCTCTACGGCGGAGGATGGTCGGCGGCCGAAGACGAGTCGCGCGCGGCGGTGGCGGTGATCAGCCGCTCGCTCAACGATAGCCTCTTCAAGGGCGCCAACAGTGTAGGCAAGGAGATCAATATCGATGGCCGGAGCTACCGCATCCGCGGGGTGATGGACCGCTGGAATCCCCAGCCGCTGTTCTACGACGCAGCCAATACCGGAGGATTCGATAAACCCGCGCAGTTGTTCATCCCGTTCACCCATGCCATCGATCTGCAACTGCCGACCAATGGCAACCGCAGCTGCTACAAGACGCCCGGCGCGGGATGGGAGGCGTGGCTGCAATCCGAATGCGCATGGATCGCCTACTGGGTGCAACTGCCCGACAAGGCGAGCGCGGAATCGTATCTGAACTACCTGCGCAACTATTCGGCGCAACAACAGCAGTCCGGACGCTTCAACTGGCCGCCCAATGCACGCCTGCGGGATGTCGCGCAGTGGCTGGACTACCTGAAGATCGTGCCGCCGGAATCGAAGATATCCGCGCTGCTGGGCCTGGGCTTCCTGCTGATCTGCCTGGTCAACACCATCGGCCTGCTGCTGGCCAAGTTCATGCGACGCGCAGCGGAAATCGGCATACGTCGAGCACTGGGTGCACCGCGCAGCGCCATCTACATGCAGTTCCTCGTGGAAGCCGGCACCGTCGGCCTGGCCGGTGGCGTGCTGGGTTTGCTGCTGACCGGACTGGGAATGCTCGGCACCGACCTGGTATTCGAGCCGGAGATCGCGCGACTCGCCGAGCTGAATGTGTCTCTGGCGGTATTGACCCTGGTGGTGGCGACGCTGGCCACCGTCATTGCGGCCCTCTACCCGATCTGGCGTGCCGCGCAGGTGCAGCCTGCCTGGCAACTGAAAGCGAACTGAGGCGACGACCATGCGACAACTCGCTCCCATTCTTGCCGCGCTCAAGAAACACAAGGCCGGCACCATCCTGATCGCCTTGCAGATCGCACTCACGCTGGCGGTCATCTGCAATGCGCTGTGCATCATCCAGCACCGGATCGAACGTATCTACCGGCCCACCGGCCTGGCGGAACACGAGCTACTCACGATCCAGAGCGACCGGGTGGGCGTTGCCCCCAAGGACATCCCCCCGCTGATCGACGCTGATCTGATGGCCTTGCGCCGACTGCCGGGTGTGGCGGACGCCACGGAGAGCAATTCGTTTCCGCTGGGCGGAGACAGCTGGCCAGAGGGCGTGCGCCTGGATCCGAACGCACGGGAGCGCATGGCCCGCACCGAACTTTACTTCATCGACGACCATGGTCTCTCCACGATGGGCGCCAGGCTGATCGCCGGACGCAACTTCCATCCGAGCGAGATCCAGACCGGGGACGAACACGACTTCGCCTGGCCGGGCCAGGTGATCATTACCAAGGCGCTCGCCGACAAGGTCTTCCCGGACGGCAGTGCGCTGGGCAAAGCGATTTATCTGGGCAACACTGATCCAACGCCGAGCACCGTGATCGGCGTCGTCGATCATCTGCAGGCATCGTGGTCCGGCGCCGACAGCTATGGCTACATGGACAACGCCACCCTGTTGCCGATGCGGCTCACGCGCAGCAACAGCACCTATTTGGTGCGCGCCAAGCCGGGACAGCTGGACCAGGTAATGCGCTCGGCGCCCGCGACCTTGGTCAAGCTCGATCGCATGCGTGTCTTCCCCGCCGAACGAGGCGTTCGCACATTCGCGACGGTGCGCCAGCAGGTCTACAAAAGCGATCGCGGGACCGCCTACCTGATGGGCGCCATCTCTCTGGTGCTGCTGGGCGTCACCGCGGCGGGGATCGTCGGCCTGACCAGCTTCTGGGTCGGCCAGCGACGAAAGCAAATCGGCGTACGCCGCGCCCTGGGCGCAACGCAGCGCGACATCGTCAACTACTTCCTGACCGAAAACCTGCTGATCGGCACGATCGGCGTGGTGCTTGGCAGCATGCTCGCGATCGGACTGAATGTCTGGCTGATGAGTTCATTCGAACTGACCAGACTGTCCCCGCTCTACATTCTCGCGGGCATGGTCGTACTGCTTCTGCTCGGCCAGGGCGCGGTACTCGCGCCGGCATTGCGCGCCTCGCGCGTACCGCCGGCAGAAGCAACCCGCTCGACATGAAAGGCCTGCTTCAGCCATCCGGCGCCGCGTCTCGTATCAACGGCAATGCCCGTCCCCATTGCTGCAACAGCAGGGAGCTTATTACCACCATGAGCAACTCATTCCTCTCAAGCGTCGCCGACTGGCGTCACCGCATCAACGCCGCACGCAATGATCGATGCGATCTCGACATTCTTCTGAAGGATGCATGGCGCCACAAGATCGTGGTCAGGGACGACGGCCGCGACTTCGGGTCGGCGCACAGCGTATCGGCGGTGATAGAGCACGCCGAATATGTCCGCCTGATGGATTTCATCGCCGGGAACCCGGACACCTCGGTCGCGGCGATGGCGCTGGTGAGCCTGCACAGGGTGCTGGAGGCCTATGGAAACGGTACGCAGACGGTAATCGGCTATGTCCGTGGCAGCCTCGAGGCAAGCGGCGAGGCGCCGCTGTGGTTGCAACCGTCCATCGTCGATCATCGGATGCAATCGTCCCTGAGTTGTCTGCAGGCGACCCAGGACATCGATCACGACCTGCGCCAGGACGCTGCGTTCGTCCTTGCCGACGCGCTGCTCGGCCACGGCTGCTTCGACGCCGTCGTGCTCGACGCTGTCGATCGCTTGCCATCATCCGCAGCGACCTTGCCGCTCGCGTTGCTCGTGCACGACGACCGCACCCATCGCCGCCTGCAGTTACGCATGAGCTACGCGCCCGACCTGTTCGAAGACGCGACCATGCGCGGTGTTCTCGACATCGTTGCCGAAGTCTTGCACCAGATCGTGGCACGACCGCACGGCACGATGATCGACCTGGAGTTGATATCCGAAGACCAGAAGCAGCAGCTGAGCCGCTGGAACGCCACCGACGGCGACTTCCCGGAAGCCTCGCGCCTGGATGAGTTGTTCGAACAGGCGGTCGGCGCGTCGCACGAGCGATGCGCAGTGGTCTGCGGCCAGGACCGGCTTTCCTACGGCGAGCTGAACAAGCGATGCAACCGGATGGCGCACTGGCTGCTGCGTGAGGGCGTGAAACCCGGCGAGATCGTCGGGCTGTATCTCGACAAGAGCTACAGGATCGTGGTCGCGACACTTGCGCTGTGGAAGGCGGGCGCGGCCTACACCCCATTCGATCCGAGTTACCCGCCCGAGCGCATCCAGTTCACCATGCAGGACACCGGATCGCGGCGCATCCTGACCCATCGCCACTATTTCGATCGGCTGCAGGAGATGCTGTCCGACGCCGGTCTCGACGTCGAACTCGTCGACATCGAGCAGGCGTTGCAGCACGACAATGTCGCCACGAATCCGAACCTGGGTCTTGGATCCGACCAAGTCGCGTATGTCACCTATACCTCAGGGACCACCGGCATTCCCAAAGGGGTAGCCAAGCTTCATCGCAGCGTCGTCAACAGCATCACCGACCTCTCAGACCGCTACCAGATGCGTCATGCGGGGACCGAACACGTGGCCTTGTTCGCTGCACTGGTGTTCGAGCCATTCATGCGGCAGACCTTGATCGCCCTGATCAACTCGCACACCCTGGTCGTGGTTCCGGATGACGTGAGGCTGGATCCGCTGCGCTTTCCCCGATTCGTCGCCGACAACAAGATCAGCTACCTCAACGGGACGCGTTCCGTACTCCAGCATTTCGACCTCAGCCACTGCGGCTCGTTGAAGCGGCTGCTTCTGGTCGGAGAGGAACTCACACCCTCTGGTCTGCGGACCCTGCGCGAGAAGTTCCAGGGCAGGATCATCAACGAATACGCATTCACCGAAACCGCATTCGTCACCGCCATCAAGGAGTACCCGCCGGGAGACGCCACCCGCACCGACCGCAGCATCGGCCGGCCGCTGCGCAACGTGAAGTGCTACATCCTCAGCCAGAACATGAAGCAGGTGCCGATCGGCGCCATCGGCGAGCTGTACATCGGCGGCGCCGGTGTGGCAAGCGGCTACCTGAATCGCCCGGAGCTGACCGCCGAGCGCTTCCTGGCCAATCCTTTCCAGACCGAGCAGGAGCGAGTTGCTGGCCGCAACGCCAGCATCTACAAGACCGGCGACCTGGCGAAGTTCCTGCCCGATGGCCAGATCGAATTCATGGGGCGCAGCGATTTCCAGCTGAAGCTCAACGGCGTCCGTGTCGAACCCGGCGAAATCGAGGCACGGGCGCTGGAATTTCCAGGCGTTCGTCAATGCGTGGTGGTCGCGCGCGGCGACTCGATCGAGACCGGAAACTGGCGCCTGATCGGCTACTACGTCGCCGACACCGATCAGCCTGTCTCCGAAGCCGACATACTGACCTTCCTCGAATCGCGACTGATCCGCGTCATGGTTCCTGCGCGCATGGTGCGCATGGACGCCCTGCCGGTGAATGTCAACGGCAAGGTTGACCGGCATGCCCTACCTGACGTCGGACTGCATGCCCTGCCCACATCGCTCCTGGACCAGGACAGCGCCGCGTTGGCGGAGGATGGCGTCGTCGGCGTGTTGAAGGCCGAGTGGGGAGAAGTGCTCGGCATCCGCGCCAGCGAGATCGGAGAAGAAGACGATTTCTTCCGCCAGGGCGGCCAGAGCGTCAGCTGCCTGCAACTGATCATGCGGATATGGCAGCGATTCCGCATCGCAATCAGCGTCGAGGACGTATATCGGCTGAAGACGTTCGGCCAGCTGTCCCATCACCTGACCCTCAAAGTCGCGCAGGAGGCCGAAGCGCCGGTCGCCCCACGCAACGACGAAGACGGCGACAACGACAGCGTCTCGATGCTGGCCACCGGACTTCAGCAAGGCATGCTCTACCAATGGATGAAGAGCGCGGCCACCAATGATGCCTACGTCATGCAGTCGCTTCACCACTACCACCGCGCCATCGACGCCGATGCCATGCGTCAGGCATGGCATCTTGCGCAACGCAAGTATCCAAGCTTGTCACTGCGCTTCGAGTGGCGGGAAGAGGCACTGCAGCGGATCGACCGCAACGATGCCGCACTCGCGTGGCGCTACATCGACCTGAGCCAGATGCGCGACCGCGGCGAGCGCGACGCCTACGTGGCGGCCCTGCAGCAACACGACCGGACGGAACCTTACAAGCTCGACCAAGGCCAATTGTTCCGGGTCTATCTGATCAAGCAGGAAGAGCAGTTGTATTCGCTGCTTTTCAGCTGCCACCACATCATCCTGGATGGCTGGAGCCTTCCGCTGCTGCACGACAACGTACACCGGTTCTACATCCATCTGCGGCGCGGCGAGTCGATCGAACTGCGTGAGGACACCGCCTACATCGCCGCGCAGCGCTACCTTGAAGCGCATCGGCACGAGCATCTGCAGTACTGGCAGGAACAGTTCGAACGTCTGGGCGACAGAGGCGATTTCGCCGGCATCGTCAATGCGCAGCACCGCTACAAGGCCGATTTCGGCGAATACGACAGGATCCTCGAGCACCGCACGCGGACGTTGTCCGTAGATGCGCGCTGCGTGGCCGCGATCAAGGGCTGGTGCGCGCAGAACCGGGTGACCATGCATTCCGTTCTGCAGTTCGCCTGGCACAAGGTACTGTTCGCGCTCGGCGGCCATCCGATTACAGCAGTGGGCACCGTCGTCTCCGGTCGCGGCTTGCCGGTTGACGGGATCGAGGACTCGGTCGGCCTCTACATCAACACCCTGCCTGCGATCGTCGATCATGCCGAACAGGCAGGCAAGACGATTGCCGCGGCGCTGATCGACATCCAGGAAGCCATCAACCGGATGAACAGCCGCAGTGCGGTGGAACTGTTCATGGTCCAGACCAAGGGCAGCAAACGGCGCCTGTTCGAGACCCTGCTGGTGCTGGAAAACTATCCGCGGCTGCTCGGCGAGGACGAGGTCGCACTGCACCACGAGTACCTGTGTTTCGAAAAGTCTTACGACGCAGACAAAGTCGATTACCCGATCGCCGTGGTTGCACGGGAACACGGCGATGCGCTCGAAATCGACCTGTGGTATGCCGGCGAATTGTTCGAGGACGACACTATCGACAACTTGCTGGGAACGCTGGACGCTGTGTTCCAGCAGATTCCGCACGACTTCGAACGTCCGGTGCAGGCGCTAGAACTGGTCGGCGACGGCGATCGCCGCCGATTCGAGGCCTGGAACCGGACTTGGACCGATTTTCCCGCCGAGCGCACCTTGCATGCCGCCTTCGAAATCGCGGTGGAGCGCTGGCCGGATGCGACCGCCGTGGTGGCGGGCGAGCAGCAACTGAGCTATCGCGAACTGAACCGACGCGCGAATCAGCTCGCGCGCCTGCTGATCGCACACGTCCCGCTGAAGCCGGACGATCTGATTGGCTTGGTCGTCGACAAGAGCGAGTGGATGATCGCGGCGATTCTCGCGGTGTGGAAGACCGGGGCCGCGTACGTCCCGATCGACCCGTCCTATCCGGACGAGCGGATCCGTTTCGTCCTCGAGGACACCAAGGCGCAACTGGTCCTGGCCGACGTTCACCACGCACCGCGGCTTGGTCAGCTCGTGGACGACCTTCCCTGCCAGGCGCTTGGACTGCAGGACCTGCCTCTGTATCGCCATGCGGCGGACAATCTGGAGATCTCCGTCGCCAGCACCGATCTGGCCTATGCCATCTACACGTCCGGCACGACCGGCCGGCCGAAGGCCGTGCTCATCGAGCACCGGGGCGTGGTGAACCTGCATGCATCGCTCGAGCAGTTGTTCGGCCTGCGCAAGGATCAGGACGACGAAGCCATTCTGTCCTTCTCCAACTATGTCTTCGACCATTTCGTCGAGCAGATGACCGATGCCCTGCTGTCCGGGCAGACCCTGGTGATGCTCGACGACGCGATGCGCAGCGACACGTCCCGGCTATATGCCTACATGAACCTGCACAGGGTCACCTACCTGTCAGGCACCCCATCGGTGCTGTCGCTGTACGAGTACGGCAGCATTCCATCGCTGAAGCGGATCGATGCCATCGGCGAGGACTTCACCACGCCGGTCTTCGACAAGATCCGCTCGACCTTCGACGGCATGATCATCAACGGTTACGGACCGACCGAGATCTCCATCACCAGCCACAAGCGTCTGTATCCCAGACACGACCCGCGCCTGGACAAGAGCATCGGCCATCCGGTCGCCAATACCGCCTGCTACGTCCTGAACCCGAGCATGCAGCGCGTGCCGGTCGGCGGTATCGGCGAACTGTACATCGGCGGCATCGGCGTGGCGCGTGGGTATCTGAATCGCCCCGAGTTGACCGCAGAGCGCTTCGTCTCCAATCCGTTCCAGACGGCTGCAGAAATGGCGCAAGGCGTCAATACACGCCTGTACAAGACCGGCGACCTGGTGCGTTGGCTGCCCAACGGCGAGCTCGAGTACCTCGGCCGCAACGACATGCAGGTGAAGATCCGCGGCCAGCGCGTGGAACTGGGCGAGATCGAGGCGACCCTGTCGTCCTACCCGGGCATCGCACGCGCGATCGTGCTGGCGCGCGAGTATGCGGATTCCTCCGCCGGCGCTTCGCAGAAGTACCTGGTCGCCTTCTACCTCAGCGCCGGCGAGTTGCAGGAAACCGAGCTCCTGCAGTGGATGAGGGCCAGGTTGCCACAGGCCATCGTCCCGGTGCGCATCATCCGGATTCCCGAAATTCCGGTGACCGGCAGCGGCAAGCTGGATGTCAAGCGCCTGCCGCCCACCGAGTTCGCGATTGCCAGCGACACCGACTACGCCCCCCCCGCGAACGAGATGGAGCGGGAACTCTGCCGACTCTGGTCGCATGTCATCGGCCTGGCCCCGGACCGGATCGGCAGCCGCGACGACTTCTTTGGCGTCGGCGGCGACAGCCTCCGCGCCATCAAGCTGGCGCAGGCCATTACCCAGCATTTCGCGCAGAACTTCAATGTCGCTGCGGTGTTCGCGCATCCGAACATCGCTGCGCAGGCCCGCTTCCTCAAAGCCAACGCACATGCCACCGATACCGATCGCGCCTCGCCCGCCGGTCTGGCCGAGGCCTACGGCGCAATGCCGCCGGTCTCTCTGGCGCAGGAACGCCTGCTGTTCATCGACGATCTGGTGGGTGGCACCGCCGCCTACAACATCCCCTTCGCCTTGGCGATCGATCTGGACCGTCCCACCGCGCAGGACGATGTCGCCGCCGCGCTTCGCGCCCTTCTGCAACGCCATGCGGCGCTACGCACCCTCCTGCAAGGCACGGACGAGGGCGGCCGCATCCAGCGCATTCTTCCTGCAGAGGAAGCCTTACTGCGATTCGAACTGCGACGTTCCGATGTCTCCGACCGCTATGGGCTCGATGCGCTGCTCGTGGCCGAAGCCGGCCATGTGTTCAGGCTGGACGAGGAACTCCCGATTCACGCCCACCTTCTCACCGTCGGCGGCATGCCCCATCGGATCGTGGCCAGCCTCGTTTTCCACCACAGCTGCTTCGACGGCTGGTCGTGGCGAATCTTCCGCGAGGAACTGCAGGCGCTCCTGCAAGGGACAGCATACGACGCACTACCACCACTCCAGGCCACCTACGCGGATTTTTCTCTCTGGCAGCACGAGCAGCTCACCGAGCAGCGCATGGAGGCGCTGTTCCACTATTGGGAACGTTCGCTCGCCGGCTGGCAACCGCTCAACCTGCCGCTCGATCATCCGCGCCCAGCGCAATTCGACTATCTCGGCCGAGAAGTCGTCTTCGACATCGACATCGGCACCTCCGACCAACTGAAGGTCCTCGCGCAGACCACGCGTACCAGTTTCTTCAGCGTACTGCTTGCCGCCTACTACCTCACGCTCAAGGTCTACAGCGGGCAGCACGATCTGATCGTCGGCACGCCTTCGGCCAACCGTAGGCACGCCGATTTCGACGGCGTCGTGGGCTTCTTCGTCAACCTGCTGGTGCTGAGGACCAGCATCGACGGCAGTGCCCGACTGCTGGACTACCTGCGGGACGTCGGCGGCGTCGTGCTACAGGCGCAACTGCACGAGGACCTGCCGTTCGAACAACTTGTCAAGCGCCTGGAAGTCGCAAAGGACACGAGCCGCCACCCGGTCGTCCAGGCGGTATTCAGCCTACTGAACAGGGAGTCGGTAGAGAATGGCTGGTCGGCGATGCACGTGCACTTACCAGAGGACGAAGGCAGAACCACGGCCAAGTTCGACCTATCGGTGACCGTGTCCGAAAAGGCCGACGGACTCGCGGTCAACTTCACCTATGCCGCGTCGCTGTTCGATGCCGCGAGCATCGACGGCATCATCGCTACCTATCGGCACATCCTTCAGGAGTTCTGCCGACTCGCACCGCTGGCCCAGTCCGCTGCGTTGTCCGACATCCGCCATGTCGGCACGGACCACGCTGCACCACCGGCGACGCCCCTAGCCCCACTGCGCGCCACCGAGACCTTGCACGCCGCGTTCGAGCGGATCGCCGCGGACATGCAGCACGATGTCGCCCTGGTGCATGGCGACACGCGCCTGACGTATGCCGACCTCAACGCACGCGCAAACCAGCTGGCGCACGCCCTGTTGAACCGCATGTCGCTGACGCCCGACGATTTCGTCGCGTTGGTACTGGACAAGACGGAGTGGTCCGTGATCGCCATTCTGGCTGCCTGGAAGGCCGGCGCTGCCTATGTGCCCATCGACCCCGGTTATCCCGACGAACGCGTCGCGTTCATGCTGGAAGACACGCGCGCACGGATCGTGGTGACGGAAGCCGCCCACGAACAGCGCGTTCAGCAGCTGGCGCGCCATCACGGCATGCCTGTCGTAAGCGTGCAGACGCTGCGACCAGACGACGCCACGTTGCCGAATCCGGAGACGGCTGCGGACGGCGATCACCGCGCCTACGCGATCTACACGTCGGGCACCACCGGCAGGCCCAAGGCGGTACTGGTGAGCCACCGCAACGTACTGAGCTTTCGCGATGGCCTGGCGCGTCGCTACTTCGGCGATGCCCAGATCGGATCGACGCGGCATGGTGTCCTCTTCCTCGCCAACTATGTATTCGACTTCTCAGTTGAACAGTTGGTGTTGTCGATCTTGAGCGGCAATACCTTGATCATTCCAGAGTCCACCCTGGTCTTCGACGATGCGTTTTATCGACGCATGAACCAGGAACATTTGAGCTACATCAGTGGCACCCCTACCCACCTGCAGATGTTCGACCTGTCGCGGTTCGATCACCTACGCGCAGTGCTTGTCGCGGGCGAAACATTTCGGCGCCATCACTTCGAGAAGATCCGCCAGGAGTACCGGGGGCCCCTGTACAACGCCTACGGAACCACGGAAACCAGCATCTACAACACCATCCGGTACTTCGCTCCCGACGCGCCGTACCGCAACGATATTGGTCAAACCATCCCGAACAGCACGTTGCTCATCCTTGACGACACACTGCGCGAACTGCCGGCGGGCGGCCTTGGCGAGATCTACCTGGGAGGCGATTGCGTCAGCGCAGGTTATCTCCACCGCGACGAGCTGACGCGCGAACGCTTCATCGCCAATCCCCTCCAGAGCGCGGAGGATCGACAGCAAGGGCGCAACGGCATCCTGTACAGGACCGGCGACCTCGCCCGGCGCCGCCACAGCGGCGAACTGGAGTTCCTCGGCCGCAACGACATGCAGGTGAAGATCAACGGCATTCGCATCGAAACCGGCGAGATCGAGGAGGTGGCCGCGTCCTTCCCGGGCATGACGCAATGCGCCGTGATCGTCCACCGCGACGACGAGGACAGCGGCGACCGGCTGATCTGCTACTACGTCGCCGAAGCAGCCCTGGACGAAAATGCCCTGTCCTGCCATCTGCGTTCGACGCTGCCAACGGCGATGATGCCGTCGAGCATGATCAGGGTGGAGCATGCTCTGCCGCTGACCGCGAACGGCAAGCTCGATACCAGCGCGTTGGCGCGCCTGCACCCAGCGGAATCCGGTGTGGGCTATGCGGCGCCCACGCAACGGACCGAATCTCGCCTTTGCCGTATATGGAGCGAGGTTCTGCACGGCCGAGCGGTCGGGATACACGACGACTTCTTCCAGATCGGCGGCGACAGCATCGCCGCCCTGCACCTGACCAGTCAGATCCGCAGAAAATTCGGCCACAAGGTCAGCGTGAAGCATATCTTCGACTTTCCCACCGTTTCCGCGTTCGCTGAGCATGTCCTGAAGGATCCCGCAGACAGATTGCCTGCGCAGGCCCATACGGCACCTGTCGGCGAATGTCCGCTGCTGCCCATCCAGGCATGGTTCTTCGCCAAGGATCTGCACGACCCTGGGCATTGGAACCAATACCTGACCATCCGTACCCCTGCGCTGGACACCAACCGGCTGTGCATCGCGCTCGGCAGGCTGGCACGACACCACGATGCATTCCGTCTCAGGTATAGGACAGCCACGACCGCCCACGGCGACATCGCCCAGTTTTACGCTCAGCACAGCGACATTCCACTCCATGTCATCGATCTGCGCATCTCGGGCGAAGACACGCTGGCGTGGCAACTGGCTGCACTGCAAGTCGGCTTCGACCTGGAACATGGGCCACTGTGCAGGGCTGCCGTAGTCCATGGATTCGCCGACGGTTCGTCACGGATCTGGCTGTCCCTGCACCATCTGATCGTGGATTCGGTCAGCTGGGAAATCCTGTGCCGCGATCTGGAAGCCCTTTACCATGGCGCCGAACTGGATCCGCCGGCGGGCGATATCCGACGCTGGGCTCAGGCATTGCAAGCCTATGTCCCGGCAGACGGAGAAGCGGGGCATTGGCAACAGATCGCGCACCAGGTCATGGCAGAACGATCAGCACTACGCCCGGCCCCTTCAACCGTCGCCGGACATCGCACGCGCTTTTCGCTCAGCGACGAACATACGGCGGTGTTGATCGGCCGCGGGCGCAGAGCCTGCCAGGCGCATACCCTCGACCTGATGTTGGCCGCACTGGCTCGGGCGCTGCGCGACGTTACTGGCCGGTCTCGCCATTTCGTCACTATGGAAAGCCACGGTCGGGAGATCCTGCACGATGCTCCGGACGTACAGGACGTCGTAGGGTGGTTCACCGCCATGTATCCGCTCGCCGTCGTCAGCGAGGACGACATGGGAAAAAGCCTGGCGGCGATACGCGCCAACCGCGATTGCGTTCCCTCCAATGGCATCGGCTACGGGGCGCTTCGCGGCACATACGGCAGCAGCTACGCCCCACTTCCCGAGGTCAGCTTCAACTACCTGGGCTGCTTCGCCGATCCGGGCACCGCCGACGCAGGCGATGCGCACGATGGCACCGCGCGCTGGACACTGGATCCAGCAATGTGCGGCATCAGCACGTCCAGCAGCGACCAACACGCGAGCGACTGCGTGATAGATATCACCGCACGCTGCATCGGAACGCGGATGATAGTGGATGTCGACAGCCGCCTGGTTGCCGAACAGACCGAGCAATTCGCCAAGGCGCTGGAAGCGGGGCTGCAGGCGTTCTGCGCGTACGTCGGCAAGCACGCAGCGCTACCCGCAAAGCTCGCGCGGCCCTCCGCCCCTGCGCTCCCACAGACCGCCGATTTCGAACCCTACTTCGTCATCAACGAAACCGCTGCCGGTCCCACCCTGTTCGTCCTTCCGCCCGGCGAAGGCGGCGCGGAAAGCTATCTCAACAACCTGGCAAAGCAACTCCCGACCCTGCGCCTGGTGCTGTTCAACAACGTACACCTGCATAGCCCAATGCAGTCCTTCGAGGAAATCGCCAAGTACTACATGCACCACGTACGCCAGTTGCAGCCGAGCGGCGCCTACAACTTCTTCGGATGGAGCTTCGGAGGCGTGGTCTCCCTGGAGATGTCGCTGCAGTTGCTGCGCGAGGGTGAAGCGATTTCAAACCTGCTCATGGTCGATTCGTTCTTCAACGTGGAGAAGGCCGTGGACGACTTGCGCCTGCCCAAGCATGGAAACTCGCTCGACCCGATCAATCACCGCTACAGACCAAACCAGAAGGCGCTGGCAACGTTGGCCGAAACCGCCGACAACATCGTCCTCTTCAAGGCCGTAGAGCCCATTGCCGACCATCGCAGCGACGAGCAGCGCAAGGTCTTCGAGTACTACGCGAGTTCGCCCTTCAACAATCTCGATACGTTGCTGCCGCCTTCGTCCTTCACCCTGCAGACGCTGGGAGACAACAGCCACTTTTCCTGGATCCACGAGAAAACGACCGTGGGCAAGGTGTGTTCGACGACGGCCTCGCTCATCCAGGAAAGAGCGACCGTTTAGACCCGGGCGCAGCACGACATCCGCCTGACGCATCGACAACTTCCCTCAGCGACAGAGATGACCATGAACAGCCATGCCGACGTACCGGTGATCGACATTTCCAGGCTCGCGGGCAGCGACCCGGCCGCCAAGCGCAATGCCGCCGCCGAAATAGATCGCGCCTGCCGCGATTCCGGATTCTTCTATGCCGCCAATCACGGCGTCGATCTGGCAGCGCTGCAGAAGGTAACCACGGACTGGCATATGTCCATGTCCGAGGAAGAAAAATGGGAGTTGGCAATCAATGCCTACAATCCGGCCAATCCGAGGAACCGAAACGGCTATTACATGGCGGTGAAGGGCAGGAAGGCCAACGAGTCGTTTTGCTATCTGAACCCATCATTCAATGCGGAGCACGCGCTGATCAGACAGGGGTTGCCCTCCCACGAAGTCAATATCTGGCCAAACGAGGAAAAGTATCCCGGCTTTCGCCCATTCTACGAACGCTACTACACGAACGTGTTCGAAGTCGCATCCTTGATCTTGCGCGGCTTCGCCATCGCCCTGGGAAAGGATGAAACGTTCTTCGAGTCCCATTTTACCGCGCAGGACACCTTGTCGGCCGTATCGCTGATCCGCTATCCGTATCTCGAAGACTACCCGCCAGTCAAGATCGCGACCGACGGAACAAAACTCAGTTTCGAACATCACCAGGACGTCTCACTGATCACCGTTCTCTATCAGACAGCCATCCCCAACCTGCAGGTCGAAACCGCAGAAGGCTATATGGACATACCGGCTTCCGAAGAACATTTCCTGGTCAACTGCGGGACTTACATGGCGCACATCACGCATGACTATTACCCAGCGCCGAGGCACCGGGTCAAATTCATCAATGCCGAGCGCCTTTCCATTCCCTTCTTTGCCAATCTTTCGTACCGAAGCACCATCGCGCCTTTTTCCCCTGCGCAACACCTCCCCGCCCACACCAACAGGGCGCTCTCCTATGGCGACTATCTGCAGCACGGACTTCTCGACCTGATCAAGGCCAATGGCCAGACCTGATCCACTTGACCTGAACTGCACACGACATTCGCATCCCACCCTTCCAGCGCCGAGGCGACACAAATGACCGACACGGGGATCCATGTCTTTGAACTGGATGAGCTCAAGCAGCGCATTCGCAACGACTCTTTACGCAAGTCGCTTTTCGAGACCGGCGTTTTCTACATCAGGGAAGACGACGACCTGAAAAGGCAGCATCGAAACGCGATGGAAGCCGTCATGAACCTCTTCGAGAACAGCACAGCGGAGCAAAAAGACGCGCTGCGCAACCTCACGCCCAACATCCGACGAGGACTTTCCGACCTCGAGGCGGAAAGTACAGCAAAAATCACCAAGGGTGGCCAATATACGGACTACTCGATGGTCTACTCCATAGGCCTTTCACAGAACCTGTTCCCATCCAAACCCTTCGAGGATATCTGGACCGCCTACTTCGATCGTTTCTACGGCGTCACCCGGGACATCGCGCGTTGCGTACTGCAAGCCGCCGACGTGAATCTCGACGAGGGACTGGATGCGTTCCTGGAATGCGATCCATTGCTGCGTTTCCGCTACTTCCCCGAAGTGCCGGAAGACCGATGCGCGGAACAGGAGCCGCGCCGCATGGCGCCGCACTACGATCTCTCCATCATTACCGCCATCCAGCAGACGCCATGTGCCAATGGCTTCGTCAGTCTGCAGTGCGCCGTGAACGATCGCTATGTCGATGTTCCACCACTGCCCGGTTGCATGGTGGTGTTCTGCGGCGCAGTCGCCCCGCTCGTATCGAATGGAAGGATCAAGGCGCCACGGCATCAGGTCGCTTCGCCATCGATCAGCCAGCGCAGCGGCAGTGCGCGCACTTCCAGCGTGTTTTTCCTGCGTCCGAAACCAGATTTTCGATTCTCGGTCGCGCTTGCCAGGGCCGCCGGCCTGGATGTCGATTTCACAGCCGACACTGCCACGTTCGGTGAATGGATCGGCGGCAACTACGTCAATCTCCGCTCCGCTGCCGCCGATCCGCGTGCCGCGGCGCTGGCCTGACCTCTGAAGCGACCCACCACAGAAGGAGTGCAAGCGCATGAACGAACGGACCGTTCCGACTTTCGCGCTGGAAAACATCATGCGGGGCGAGCAGATGAAAGAACTGCGCCACTGCGTGAGCGAACAAGGCGTCTTCTATCTTGAGGTGAACGGCCCTCTGAACGACGCGCACGCCCAGGCGGGAAACGCCGCGATGACGTTCTTCGCCAATGCCGACGACGCCGCAAAGCAGGCTGTCACAAACAGTAGAACGAACATGCGCCGCGGATTTTCTCCGCTAGGCTCCGAAAGCACCGCGCGCTGCACCAATACAGGCGAATACTCCGATTACGCGATGGTCTACTCGATGGGGATCTCCGGCAACCTGTTCCCCACGCAGGACTTCGAACGGCTGTGGAGCAATTACTTCGACATCTACTATGCAATTTCGCAACAGACGGCGAAAGCCGTGCTTACGAGCATGGATGTCCATCTCAATACGGACATCGACACCTTGCTCGATTGCGACCCGGTGCTGCGGTTTCGCTACTTTCCTGATGTCCCCGAAGATCGTTGCGCCGAACAGCAGCCCAACCGCATGGCGCCTCACTACGATTTGTCAATCGTATCCCTGATCTTGCAGACCCCATGCCCAAACGGATTCGTCAGTCTGCAGGTGGAGATCGATGGACGCTTCGTCGAATTGGCGCCGCGTCCTGGATGCGTAGTGGTTTTCTGTGGGTCCATCGCACCACTGGTATCAGATGGAAAGATCAAAGCACCGCAGCATCGGGTAGTTTCGCCAAGCATGACGCAACGAATCGGCAGCAATCGCACATCAAGCGTGCTCTTCCTGCGGCCCCGTTCTGAATTCACTTTTTCCGTACCTCTGGCCAAGGCGCTCGGCATGGGCGACGACCTGAACGGCGAGCACGCCACCTTCGGCGAGTGGTGCGGCGCCAATTACATGGAGATGCACGTCATGACGCAGCAACCACAGAGTGCAAAGCGCGTGCCACGCTGACAGCGCACGGCGCCGCGCCCATCTTCCCCGCGGAAAAATCTGTTCATGATTTCACCTATCGACGCGAAGGGCATGCGTGAGCGCATGCTGTTGCCATCCCACGTCGTCTATCTGAATGCGGGCTCATTCGGCCCGCTTCCGCGCGCCGTGTTCGAGGTGACCGCGGCGCTCCGGCACCGACTTGCAGAAGAACCAACGGATTTTCTGTTGCGCCAGGCGCCCGATCTACTCTGGCGCGCACGCGAGGAGCTCGCCGAATTCCTGGATTGCGCCCCCAACCGCCTTGTTTTCACCGCGAGCGTCAGCGCCGCGGCAAGCCTCGTGGCGTCCTCGCTGGCGCTAGCCGCTCCCGGCGAAATCCTGCTCAGCGACCAGGAATATCTGACCATGCGATGGTGTTGGGAACGCATTGCGGACCGGCACGGTCTGGCGCTTCGAACCTTCCAGGCTCCGCCCATGCCGTCCGACCCAGAGGAAATCGTGCAAACGGCCGTTCACGCCATGGGGCCGCAGACTCGCCTGATCTTCTTCAGTCACATCACCTCGGCAACCGGGCTGGTGCTGCCCGCCGGGCGGATCTGCGAAGAAGCACGGCGGCGCGGCATCATCAGCGTGGTCGACGGCGCGCATGCGGTGGCGGCCAGCGCACTGCGCCTGCAACAGATTCCCTGCGATTTCTACCTCGGTAGTTGTCACAAGTGGCTGCTTGCGCCGAGCGGTGCGAGCTTCCTCTATCTCGGACACGAGCGGGAAGAGCGACTGCAGCCATTGACGATCAGTTGGGGACACCACAGCGCGCAGGCGGCCTCGGCGCCGGACGAACGCGATCGATTCGGAAGCACCCCTCGGCTGCGGCGACTCGAATGCGAGGGAACTCGCGACATCTGCCCATGGCTCGCCCTGCCGGAGGCCATCGCCTTCCACCGCTCCTTCGAGCCGGACCAGGCCCACGCCCATATGCGCATGCTGGCCGACTATGCGCGCGTACGTCTCACAGCCCTGGGGCTGATCGCCGCGACGCCCTCCGACCCTTCGTTGAGCGGGCCCATGATCGCGTTCCAGCTGCCCTCTGCAGCACTGCCGGCACAGCTGCAAGGCTTGCTTTGGGAGCAGTTCCATCTGGAGGTCTCCGTCGTCGAGCGCCAGGACCTGGCGCTGCTTCGGGTGTCGCCTCACGTCTACAACAGGTGTTCGGACATCGACTACCTGGTCGAATGCCTTGCTGCGCTCATGAGCAGATCATCGTCAAGCCCCCGACCGGCTGCCGTTTAGCCTGCAATGGCCAACTCCCGCGACTGAGCCGCTTCCTTCGCGTCGCCTTTTTGTCCATCCTGTCGCACGCGGAAGCGGCAAGATTCGCGGGCGCACGCGATCGCCACAATCCTCGGCACCTAATAAGAAGGAAGGGTAAAGACGATGAAGAGGCTCCTCGGCTTCTGTTTGCTGTTCGTTGCCGCCATCAGCAGCGCAAAGGACGCGCCCACTTCGCGGGCAGACGCGGAGAAACAGCTACAGCACACCGTGCAGGCGTTCATGACGCAGTACGACGTACCCGGAGTGGCCATCGCCATGACGGTCGATGGAACCGACTACTACGCCACCTACGGCGTGTCCTCGCGAACGACGCAGGCAAAGATCGGCAAAGATACCTTGTTCGAGATCGGCTCGATCAGCAAGACTTTCACCGCCACCTTGGCCGCCTATGCGCAGGTCAACCACAAGCTGTCCCTGATGGATCATCCCAGCAAGTATCTGCCGGAGATGAAGGGTCACGACTTCGACAAGGTCACGCTGCTCAACCTCGGGACGCATACGGCAGGCGGCTTCCCGATGCAGATGCCGGAGGATGTCAAAAGCGACGCCCAGGTCACTGCCTATTTTCAGACATGGAAACCCCAGTACCCGGCCGGCACGAAACGCACTTACGCAAACCCGAGCATCGGCATGCTGGGGCTGATCACGGCAAAAAGCATGCATGTCCCGTTTCGCAAGGCGATGGAGGACATCCTGCTTCCCAGGCTTGCACTGCCCAACACCTACCTCTACGTTCCGCCCGGAAAACAGGCGCTGTACGCGCAGGGCTACGATGAGAACAATGTTCCCGTGCGCATGAAACCCGGCGCCCTTTGGGAACCGACCTACGGCATAAAGACCACCGCCAAGGATCTGCTGCGGTTTGTCGAAATCAATCTCGGCCTGATCGAAGTGCAACCTGCGCTGAGGCGAGCCATCGAAGACACTCACACCGGTTACTTCAAGCTCGGCGACATGACCCAGGATCTGGTCTGGGAGCAGATTCCTTATCCAACCACCCAGAACGCGCTGTTGACCAACAGCTCCCAGAAGGTCATCTACGAGAGCAATGCCGTGGAGGTGCTGAAGCCACCATTGCAACCACAGCAAAATGTTCTGATCAACAAGACCGGATCGACCCGTGGCTTTGGCGCATACGTCGCATTCAATCCGTCGAACAGGATCGGCATCGTCCTGTTGATCAACCGGAACATTTCCATGGAAGCGCGATTGAGCCTGGCCAGTGCCGTGCTGGATGTCGCACACGGACTGCAAAGGGCGCCATCACGCTGAAGCGCCCTTTTCCGTTCTGCCGAGTGCATGCACACATGACGATGTCGTCGACACTCGGCGCGCCGTGCTGATCCAACTATCGGTCAGCGTCACCGAGCCGACGAGCCATCGCCTCCCAGATCGCAGGTTGAGCGATCCGGTTCTCCCCGGGTTCGGGCGAACATTATCCTCTTCAACACTCGACGCCCTACGTCGGCCTCGATCAGCGATCGGCTCCGAAACCGGCAGCCTGATGCACAGCAGGGCTCAGCTTGCCGCGTCCAGAATCGCGAACCGCACCAGCCGGCCTGTCGAGCGTAATCAATACGAAGGAAACTGCGGCGATAGGCGGGATGAAGAAGCACTGCGACGACGGACAACTACGCAAGAGTGGTTCTAGCCAAGGCAGCAACAAGTGAAGCCCGCTCAGGTCGCTCATCAGCCAGCAAGTACGATGGTGGCGCCGCCACGGTATACCCCTGCGGCCGCTGGTCGCTAAGCCGGCTCGCCACGAGGGCCGGACCCGTCACGTGCATCGGCGAAGCCACGCCAATGGGCGAGCTTCGCTGATCGACTCGATGGTCCTCAGCGACCAGGGCATGGACGACGGCACAAAGTGCTGCACAGCCGCTTGCTGAAGGAGCGGTGGGCGCTTGGCGCGACTTGCCCCCCAACGAATTCTTGAAGTGACGACCTGCTCACCAAGCACTCCTCAAGCGCTCCAGCCCTCCCTGACCACACGGATGGCCCAAGGAGTGAGCGAAGCACTGTCGCAGCAGGAAGCAGCCGCGCATCGCTAGGCGCGGCGCGATCGCGCGTTTGGGCCGCTGACGCGTCGCGTGACGACCATGCGCAAAAGAGGCTGTGCAGATCCGCAGGAACGCGCAAACGAACGTATCTCGCCGCGCGTAAGGGAGTGCGCGACTCGCATGGCAGTGTCCAAGCGAGTGTCCAAGGTCGGAAAAAAGAAAGACGCCCGCAAACCATTGATTTGCGGGCGTTTCCTTGACACTGGCGGAGTGAGAGGGATTCGAACCCTCGATAGAGCTTTTGACCCTATACTCCCTTAGCAGGGGAGCCCCTTCAGCCACTCGGGCATCACTCCGGATTTCTGCGCTGCGGATATTCCGCGACCGGGCGCGAAGAATACCGGGTTGTGGGGTCTCAGGTAAACCCTTTCGACGCATCAATCGGCAGATTGGTCGCCGTGACCGCCGCCGTGGGAGTTCGGCTCGTCGCCGCGCTGGATGCGCTGGTAGATCTCTTCGCGATGCACCGCCACATCCTTCGGCGCGGTGATGCCGATACGCACTTGATTGCCCTTGACCCCAAGCACCGTCACGGTGACCGAATCGCCGATCATCAAGGTTTCGCCTACCCGGCGAGTCAGGATCAACATTTTTAGAATTCTCCAGGGAACCGGTGGGTCTCACCGGCACGGCGCCCGCGCTGCGGCACGCCCCATAATGAAAGTGAAAAGAGGAGTGATGTTACGGGAAGCCGCGCCCTGCCAGCAAGGCGCGGCGTTCGGATGTTCAGGGGAGATGTTGCTTGACCCAGGCGGGGACGCCGGCGAGTGCAGGGGCAAGGGCGGGCCCGTCCTCGCCACCACCCTGGGCGAGGTCCGGGCGGCCGCCGCCCTTGCCCGAGATCTGACCGGCGATATGGCTCAACAGTTCCCCGGCCTTGACCCGTCCCATTGGGCTGCCGTTCACGCCGGCGACCAGGGCGACCTTGCCCTCGCTGGCGCCGGCCAGGACGATCACGCTATCGCCCAGCTGCTGCTTCAGACGGTCCATCGCCTCGCGCAGGGCCTTGGCGTCGAAGCCTTCCAATCGCACGGCGAGGACCTTCACACCGGCCACGTCGATCGCCGAACCGGCCAGGTCGGCGGTGGCGCCGGACGCCAGCTTGGCCTTCAGCGCCTCCAGCTCCCGCTCCAGGCGCTTGTAGCGGTCGCCGAGCTGACGGATCTTGTCGACCACGTCATGGCTGTTGCCGCCGACCAGGTCGGCCGCCTCGCGCAGCCGGGCCTCCTCGGCCGCCACGTAGTCCAGCGCGCCCTGCCCGGTCACCGCCTCGATGCGGCGGACGCCGGCAGAGACGCCGCCTTCGCTGGTGATCTTGAACAGGCCGATGTCCCCGGTCCGGCCGACGTGCGTGCCACCGCACAGTTCGGTGGAGTAGTCGCCCATCTTCAGCACGCGCACGCGCTCGCCATACTTTTCGCCGAACAGCGCCATCGCGCCGAAGTCCAGCGCTTCCTGCATGCCCATCTGGTGCACTTCGGCGGCGTTGTTGGCGCGGACCTGCTGGTTGACCTTGCGCTCGATCAGCGCCAGTTCCTCGGCCCCGATCGGCTGGAAGTGCGAGAAGTCGAAGCGCAGCCGATCCGGCGCCACCAGCGAGCCCTTCTGCTGGACGTGGGTGCCTAGTACCTCGCGCAGGGCCGCATGCAGCAGATGCGTCGCCGAGTGATTGAGGATGGTGGCGCCGCGGCGCTCGGCATCGACCTCACCGGCGAGCACGTCGCCGAGCTTCAGGCTGCCTTCTTCCAGGGTGCCGACGTGGCCATGGAACTGGCCGGCGAACTTCTGCGTGTCGGTGACCGTCACCTGGGTGCCGGCGGCAGTCAGTGTGCCGAGATCGCCGACCTGGCCGCCGGATTCGGCATAGAACGGCGTCTTGTCGGTCAGCACGATCACCGCATCGCCGGCCTGGACCGACTGGACCGGACGACCATCCTTGAGCAGGGCGACCACGCGCAGGCCTTCGGCCTGCAGGCTGTCGTACCCCAGGAACACGGTCGGGGCCAGCGTCGCCACCAGGTCCGCCGGCAGTTGCACGCCGCCGCCGAACTTGCCGGCTTCGCGCGCGCGCCGGCGCTGCTCGTCCATCGCCGTCTCGAAGCCCTGCTCGTCCACGCGCAGATCGCGCTCGCGGGCGATGTCCTGGGTCAGGTCCAGCGGGAAGCCGTAGGTGTCGTACAGGCGGAAGGCGTCCTCGCCGGCGATCATCCCGCCCTGCGCCTTGGCGGCGACGTCCTCGAAGATCTTCATGCCGGCATCGAGGGTTTCGGCGAAGCGCTCCTCCTCGGCCTGCAGGGCGCGCAGTACGGTGTCCTGGGCGGCGGTCAGTTCCGGATAGGCCTCGCCCATCAGTTCCACCAGGGTCGGCACCAGCTTGCTGAAGAACGGCTGGCGCACGCCGAGCATCCAGCCATGGCGCAGGGCGCGGCGGATGATCCGGCGCAGCACGTAGCCGCGGCCTTCGTTGGACGGCAGCACGCCGTCGACGATCAGGAACGCGCAGGCGCGGATGTGGTCGGCGATCACGCGCAGCGACTTGTTCTCCAGGTCGGCGGTGCCGGTCAGTTCGGAGGCCTTGCGGATCAGCGTCTGGAACAGGTCGATCTCGTAGTTGGTGTGCACGTGCTGCAGGATCGCGGCCAGGCGCTCCAGGCCCATGCCGGTGTCCACGCAGGGGGCCGGCAGCGGCACCAGGGTGCCGTCGGGCTGACGATCGAACTGCATGAACACCAGGTTCCAGATCTCGATGAAGCGGTCGCCATCCTCGTCGGGCGACCCCGGCGGACCACCGGCGATGTGCGCGCCGTGGTCGTAGAAGATCTCGGTGCATGGGCCGCAGGGACCGGTGTCGGCCATCTGCCAGAAGTTGTCCGAGGCGTAGGGCGCGCCCTTGTTGTCGCCGATGCGCACGATGCGCTCGGCGGGCACTCCGATCATGTCGCGCCACAAGGCGTAGGCCTCGTCGTCGGTGTGGTAGACGGTGACCAGCAGGCGCTCGGCCGGCAGCTTCCAGACCTGGGTCAGCAGCTCCCAGGCCCAGGCGATGGCGTCCTTCTTGAAGTAGTCGCCGAACGACCAGTTGCCGAGCATCTCGAAGAAGGTGTGATGGCGGGCGGTGTAGCCGACCGAATCCAGGTCGTTGTGCTTGCCGCCGGCGCGCAGGCAGCGCTGCACGTCCGCCGCGCGCACGTAGCTGCGCTTCTCGGCGCCCAGGAACACGTCCTTGAACTGCACCATGCCGGAATTGGTGAACAGCAGCGTCGGATCGTTGCCGGGCACCAGCGGTGCGGACGGCACGATGGTATGGCCCTTGCCCTTGAAGAAGTCGAGGAAGTCGCTGCGGATCTGGGAGGTGGAGAATTTGGCGGGTGCGTTCATGGGCTGGCTATAGACGAGCGGACGGGCGTCCTGGCGCTCCCTCGTAGATGAGGGCGCCACGGAAACCGGACAAGACAACTCGCCAAGGGTAGCAGGCCCGGCCCGCTCAGTCCTCCGCAGCGTCGCGCACCGCGGCGCGGATGCTGTCCCCATCGAAACCGCGCCGCGCCAGCAGATCGGCGGCCTTGCGCTGCTGCGGCAGGTCCATCGCCCCGGCAGCACCGAAGCGGCGCCGGACCAGATCGCGCGCGTTTTCGGTCCAGTCGCCCTCGAAGGCCCCCATCGCGGTGGCGATGGCCTCACTGTCCAGGCCGTGGGTCCCAAGCTCGGCACGGATATGCAGCGGGCCATACCCTGCCCCGGCGCGGCTGCGCACCAGCAGTTCGGCAAAGCGCCCGTCGTCCTGCCAGCCCTCGCCGCTCAGGCGTTCCACTGCCTCCGCGGCGGCGTCGGCTTCCACGCCACGCGCACGCAGCTTGCGGGTCAGCTCTTTGCGCGAATGCTCGCGCCGCACCAGCAGACCCAGCGCCTTCTGCAGCGGCGTCTGTTCCGGTTGCCGGCGACGCCGACGTGGTGCTTCTTGTGCCTGTTCGTCGCTCATGGGCGATGCCACCCCATTCAAAATGCGCCGTCCCTGGCGCGCGCCCTCCTGGCTTGCTCAAGACTGCCGAGGGAGACGAGCGGCACTGACTCCACCGCTCCCCCGGCAGAAAACCATTACGCGTCGTCGTCTTCCGCCTCGGCCTCGCTCGGGGCGATTTCCGTGGGCTGGAACTTCTCGCGCAGCTCGCTTTCCAGCTTGGCCGCGACCTGCGGGTTGTCGCGCAGGTAACCGCGGGCGTTGTCCTTGCCCTGGCCGATGCGCTCGCTGCCGTAGCTGTACCAGGCGCCGGCCTTCTCGACCAGCTTGGCTTCCACGCCCATGTCGATCAGTTCGCCCTCGCGGCTGATGCCCTCGCCGTAGAGGATCTCGGTGACGACCTGCTTGAACGGCGGCGCCAACTTGTTCTTGACGACCTTGATCTTGGTCTGGTTGCCGATGATCTCGTCGCCCTTCTTGATCGCGCCGATGCGGCGGATGTCCAGGCGCACCGAGGCATAGAACTTCAGCGCGTTGCCGCCGGTGGTGGTTTCCGGGCTCTGGCCCGGCATCATCACGCCGATCTTCATGCGCAACTGGTTGATGAACACCACCAGGGTGTTGGAGCGCTTGATGTTGCCGGTGAGCTTGCGCAGCGCCTGGCTCATCAGGCGCGCCTGCAGGCCCGGCAACTGATCGCCCATCTCGCCTTCGATTTCGGCCTTGGGGGTCAGCGCGGCAACCGAGTCGACCACCACGATGTCCACCGAGCCCGAGCGCACCAGCATGTCGGCGATTTCCAGCGCCTGCTCGCCGGTGTCCGGCTGCGACAGCAGCAGCTCGTCGACGTTGACGCCCAGCTTGGCCGCGTAGATCGGGTCCAGCGCGTGCTCGGCGTCGATGAACGCGGCGGTGCCGCCGTTCTTCTGGCACTGCGCGATCGCCTGCAGGGTCAGGGTGGTCTTGCCCGAGGATTCCGGACCGTAGATCTCGACCACGCGGCCCTTCGGCAGGCCGCCGATGCCCAGCGCGATGTCCAGCATCAGCGAGCCGGTCGGGATCACTTCCACCGCTTCGATGACGCGATCGCCCATCCGCATCACCGAGCCCTTGCCGAACTGCTTCTCGATCTGGCTCAGGGCGGCGGCGAGCGCGCGCTTCTTGTTCTCGTCCATTGTGGTGTCCTTGGAAGGTGAGGAGGATTTGCGGAGTGAGGTCAATGTAAGGGCCTGGTATCGCACGGACTGAGACAGTGCGTGGCGAGATGAAAATAATTCGTCCGAACCGGGCGACGGCAGCGGCGAATGGCGATATCCGGGGTCGGAAAAGTCCGGCCGGCGCTGTAGTGCATGCCCTGCTCCACGCGCGGCATCAGCGGTTGGGGCGCAGCAGGCCGCAGTACAGGCCTTCGATGGCGAACTCCTGGTCCGGCAGCACCTCGATCGGTGCGTAGTCCGGGTTGCGCGGGAGCAGGCGGATGCGGTCCTTGCCGATCTTGAGCAGCTTGACCGTGATCTCCTCGTCGATGCGCGCCACCACGATCTGCCCGGAGCGGGCATCGCGGGTGCGGTGCACGCCGATCAGGTCGCCGTCGAAGATGCCCTCGTCGCGCATGGAGTCGCCCTGCACCTTCAGCAGGTAATCGGGTGCCGGCGAAAAGAACACCCGATCCAGCACCACGAAGTCGTCGGAGCCGATGTCCGCGCCGATCGGCAGGCCGGCGGCGACACGTCCGAGTACTGGCAGGCGCAGCACGTCGGCGCTGTCCACCTGCGGCGCGGGGGCCGGAGCGGCCGCCCCACCCAGCAGGCGGATGCCGCGCGCCTGCCCGGGCACCCGGCGGATCGCGCCGGCCTGTTCGAGCGCTTCCAGGTGGTACTGGGCCGCGCGCACGCCTTTGAAGCCGAAGGCACGGGCAATCTCGGTCTGCGACGGCGGTACGCCGTCGTGTTCGATGCGCTCGGCGATCAGGTCGAGGATCGCCTGCTGGGTTTCGGTCAGGTCCATGGTTAGTAGTAATACTACTAAATTAGCTGACGAGCAACTGGCGCGTGGGTCTGGAGTGCCGGCGCGCTTCGCTGCCGCCAGTGATGGATGCTCCGCGCGACCGCCCGCAATGCCGTCGTCGGCAGGCGCGAGGCTTCTGAGCCTGGCGGCCTTTTTGGACCCCGCACAGCGTCAGTGCGATGTGTACCGGGGGATTCGAGTGCATCGCGTCGGGGCTGAAGCCCCTCCCACAAGGGATCGCGTGCGCGCCGACACGCCTGTGAAGCGGGGCGCTGCCTGCGGACCAGCCGCCTCAGCTTCCGGCGAACCGTGCTCGAGAGCATGCGCCGCGCTCAGCGCCCGCTGCGCCAGATCGAGAACAGGATCCACACCCCCGACAGCGCCGCGCCGACGAAGCCGCAGACGCCGATCGCCAGCAGCCAGCGGCTGGAAATGCCGCCGACGCTGTTCATCACGATCGACGAGCCGATGATCAGCGCGGCGGTGACGATGCCCATGGTCAGGCGGTTGGCGGCGCGGTTGACCTGGTCGCCGAAGCCCTTCAGC
>NZ_AQOI01000735.1:0-4047 GCF_000364665.1 Xanthomonas sp. SHU 199 | reverse complement strand
CCCCGCCTGCAGCAGCCGGCGCGTGTCGCGCGGCAGATCGCCGAGCAGTTCCAGCGCGCCCAGCACGGTGCGACGGCCGCGCCGGGCCATCGCCCGCGGCGCGAACCGCTGCAGCATCACCCGCTCCAGGTACGGGGCGGCGGCGCCGGCCATGTCGAAGTCCGGATCGAGCTGGCGCCCGACCCCTTCCAGGGTCAGGAAGGTCTTGATCATCAGCGCCAGGTCCGCCGGCAGCGCCAGCGCGTGCTGGCGCAGCAGCGCGGTGACGTCGCCGAGCATCGCACCGACCCGCAGGTCCTTCAGGGGCACGCCGCGGTACTGGTCGACGAAGGCGGCGATTTCCAGGTGCAAGCGCGCCTCGTCGACCTCGACTTCGCCGTCGGTCCACTCCAGCAGGATGTCGGCGACCGCCTCGGCGTCCTGGGTGACCAGCCCGTGCAGCAGTTGCACCACCTGGTAGCGGCGCTGTTCGGAGATGCGCCCGACCATGCCGAAGTCGATCACCGCGATGCGCTCGCCGGGCAGGTAGAAGATGTTGCCCGGATGCGGATCGGCGTGGAAACAGCCGTCCTCCAGCACCATCTTCAGCACGATGTCGGCGCCGGTGCGCGCCAATTGGCGACGGTCCAGGCCGGCGGCGTCGACCGCGGCCAGGTCGCGGCCGCCGATGCCGTCGACGAAGTCCTGCACGTTCAAGGTCTCGCAGGTCCATTGCCAGTGCACCCGCGGGATCACGATCTCGTCGTGTCCCTGGAAGTTGGCGGCGATGCGCTCGGCATTGCGGCATTCGCCGGCGAAATCCAGCTCGCGGCGCAGCGACAGGGTGAACTGCTGCACCACCGCGGCCGGGTGATAGCGCTTCAGGTCCGGCGCGCGCGCTTCGACGATCTCCGCCAGCCGCGCCAGCAATCGCAGGTCGGCCTCGATCACCTCGCGGATGCCGGGGCGGCGCACCTTGATCACCACGGCGGTGCCGTCGTGCAGCCGGGCGCGATGGGTCTGCGCCAGCGAGGCGGCGGCCAGCGGGGTTTCCTCGACCTCGGCGAAGATCGCCGTCGGCTCTTCGCCGAGCGCCTCGATCAGCTGCGGCAGGATCTGCGGGTAGTCCAGCGCCGGCGCGGCGTTCTGCAGTTCGCCCAGTTCGTCGATCCATTCCGGCGGCAGCAGGTCCACGCGCGTGGCCAGCACCTGGCCCAGCTTGACGAAGGTCGGGCCGAGGTCCTGGAGGGCGCGCCGCACCCGCTGCGGGGCCGACATGCGCAGCATCTCCTCGGCGTTGTGCCAGTGCAGCAGGCGCCCGGCGCGCTCCAGCACGTCGGCCATGCCGATGCGCCGGACCACGTCGCCGAACCCGTAGCGGATCAGCACCGAGGCGATTTCCTGCAGGCGTCCCAGGTCGCGGACGGTGCTCAACGCCTCCCACATCGCGCTCATCCTCGGGGAAGGCGCGCGGCCACGATCACAGCAACGCGTCCAGGCCGCGCAGGGCCGCCGCCACGGTCTGCCGGCGCACCGCGTCGCGGTCGCCCGGGAAATGGAACAATTGCGCGCTGGCATAGCCGCCGCGGCGCTTCCAGCCCAGCCAGACGCTGCCGACCGGCTTGTCCGCGGAGCCGCCGCCCGGCCCGGCGATGCCGGTCACCGCGACCGCGACGCTGGCGCCGGAATTGACCAGCGCCCCGGACACCATCTCGATCACCGTCTCCCGGCTGACCGCGCCATGATGCTCCAGCGTCTGCGGACGCACGCCCAGCAAGGCCTGCTTGGCCTCGTAGCTGTAGGCGACGATGCCGCAGTCGAAGCAGGCCGAAGACCCGGCGACGTCGGTCATCACCTTGGCGATCCAGCCGCCGCTGCAGCTTTCGGCGGTGACCAGGCGCTCGCGCGCGGTGCGCAAGCGATCGCTGAGCGCGGTGGCCTGTTGCAGCAGATCCGAATCGGTGGGAAGCGTCATGGCACAGCTCGGGAAACCAGTGCGCTTTGTAGCCCAATTCGCCGTGGCTGTCGCGCCTGCGCGTGCCGGCGGATGGCCGGCCGTCAGCCAACGCGGCGCATGGGCCGCGACCACGCCGGCCCGCCCATCGGCGTCGAGCGTGCCGACGCCGGCGTGGACGCGGCACTCAGCGCTGCTGCCACTCCTCCTGCTCGCGCGGCGGCAGCAGCGCGCGGATCGGCGCGCCGTCGGCCGTGGCGGCCAGGCGCTCGGCCTCGGTGATCGGGATGTCCACCTGCAGCAGCCAGCCCTCCTCGTCGGCCTGCTCGCTGCGGATCACCTGCAACTGGTGCAATTGCGAGCGCAGGCGTCCGGCGCTCGGCGGCAGGCGCAGGCTGCCCTGCACGTGGCGCAGGCCCAGGCGCTGGCCGAGCACGTGCTGCAGCAGGTCCAGGCCGCGGCCGTCGCGCGCGGAGATCCACACCCGCTCGCGCCGCGCCGTGTCCGGCACGCCGTCCTGCGCATCGTGACGCACCTCGGCGCCCTCGATGCGGTCGATCTTGTTGAACACCAGCAACTGCGGCAGTTCGCCGGCGCCGACCGCGTGCAGCACCTCGTCGACCTGGGCGATGCGCTCCTCGCGCAGCGGATCGGCGGCGTCGACCACGTGCAGCAGCAGATCGGCCTCGCGCGCCTCGGACAGGGTCGAGCGGAACGCCGCCACCAGCTCATGCGGCAGGTTGCGCACGAAGCCGACGGTATCGGCCAGCATCGCGTTGCCGCCGGGCAGCGCGATGCGCCGCACGGTCGGGTCCAGGGTCGCGAACAACTGGTCGGCGGCGTAGGCTTCGGCGCCGGTCAGCGCGTTGAACAGGGTCGACTTGCCGGCGTTGGTGTAGCCCACCACCGCGATCCGCGGCAGCTCGCTGCGCACCCGCGCGCGGCGCATCTGGGTGTGCTGCACCTCGACCTTCTCCAGCCGCTTCTGCAACTGCTCCACCCGCTTCTGCAGCAGGCGGCGATCGGTTTCCAGCTGGGTTTCGCCGGGGCCGCGCAGGCCGATCGAACCGCCGCGCTGGCGCTCCAGGTGGGTCCAGCCGCGCACCAGCCGGGTGGCCATGTGCCGCAACTGGGCCAGTTCGACCTGCAGCTTGCCTTCGTGGCTGCGCGCGCGCTGGGCGAAGATGTCCAGGATCAGCCCGGTGCGGTCGATCACGCGCCGCTCCAGGTATTTCTCCAGGTTGCGCTCCTGGCCGGGGCTGAGCGCGTGGTTGACCAGAACCAGATCGGCACCGCTGGCGTCGGCGGCGGCCTTGACCTCTTCCAGCTTGCCGCTGCCGATCAGCGTCGCCGGACTCGGCTTGTCGATGCGCGCAGTCACGGTAGCGGCGATGCTGGCACCGGCCGAGCGCGCCAGGTCGGCGAACTCCTCCAGCACATCGTCTTCCAACGGACCGCCCGCGTAGGGCTGGATCAGCAGTGCATGTTCGCCGCGGCGGGACCGATCAAACACCCGCGGCTCCGCACTTCGTTACGGTACTACTCGACTTCATCATCACCCGCACTGCCACCTTCGTTCTGCTGCACATAGCCGCCGCCCGGTCCCACGCGCACGTTGCGCGCCGGCACCACGGTGGAAATGGCGTGTTTGTAGACCATCTGGCTGACGGTATTGCGCAGCAGGACCACGAACTGATCGAACGACTCGATCGTGCCCTGCAGCTTGATGCCGTTGACCAGATACACCGAGACAGGGACCCGTTCGCGACGCAACGCGTTGAGGAAAGGATCCTGCAAGGATTGCCCCTTGGACATGCTTCACTCCCAAATTATTGTTTTTATTGTCCGGGACGGCACTGCAGCTCCCCTGCCGTGGTCCGGAACGTCGATGTTACACAACCGCGGGCGCCAGCACAGCGCGGCGGCGCGCCCGATCAGCCGAGGAAGGCGTCCAGGGCCGCCTGCAGGCGCCCGGCGTCGCGCGCCGGGTCGAACCAGCGGGCATCCTGCTCGCCGCGCAGCCAGGTGAGCTGGCGCTTGGCCAGCTGCCGGGTGGCGGCGATGGCGCGGACGCGGAAGTCCGCCGCATCGCCGACGCCATCCAGGTACTCCCA
>NZ_AQOI01000734.1:0-426 GCF_000364665.1 Xanthomonas sp. SHU 199 | reverse complement strand
GCACCGCCGGCAGCGCCAGCGGCTGCGCCACCGCCTGCATCCCGGGCAGCGCACGCAAGGCGCGCACTTCGTCGAGGAAGCCCTGCCCCAGCATCGCGTCGAAGCGGGCCTCGATGCGCCCGTGCAGCACGCTGCGCTCGGCCGGCGCCAGCACCAGCTTCAGCACCCGCAGCGGCAGCCGCGGCGGACCCGGGGCCGCCTGCCAGGCACTGATCGGCCGGCCGCTGAGCCGGTACACCTCCAGCGCACGCTGGATGCGCTGCGCGTCGCCGGGGCGGATGCGCTGCGCGGCCGACGGATCGATCCGCTGCAGTTCCGCGTGCAATGCCGCCCAACCCTCGGCCTGCGCCTGCGCGGTCAGCGCCGCGCGCAGCTGCGGGTCGGCCGCCGGCATCGGCGCCAACCCTTCCAGCAGCGCCTGGAAGT
>NZ_AQOI01000733.1:0-5136 GCF_000364665.1 Xanthomonas sp. SHU 199 | reverse complement strand
TAGGCGGCCGCGGGCCACAATCGCCTCCAGCGCGGCGCGCGCGTCGGCGGCGAATTCGGCCGCCGAATACGTCTGCCAGGGATCGCGCAGGTCCAGCAGATGATGCGGCACCCGCGCGCGCTCGGCGGCATCGGGCTTGGCCGCGCCGATGTCCAGGCCACGGTAGACCAGCGCCGAATCGACGCTGACGATCTCGCCGCCGCAGCGTTCGGCCAGGGCAATCGCCGCGGCGGTCTTGCCCGAGGCGGTCGGGCCCATCAGTGCGATCGCGCGCGGGCGCCGGTCGGCCGCCATCAGTCCTCGTCCGGCCAGCGGATCGTCGCCGCGGCCGACGCTGTGGCGGCGCGCGGCAACGGCACGGCCTGCAGCGCCTGCCAGACCTTCAGCGCGTCGACGGTGGCAGCGACGTCGTGCACGCGCAGCAGCGCGGCACCGCGCTGTGCAGCCAGCAGATGCGCGGCGACCGAGCCGGCCACCCGCTGCTCCGGCACCTCGCGCCCGGTCAGCTCGCCGATGCTGCGCTTGCGCGACAAGCCGGCCAGCACCGGCACGCCCAGCTCGACCAGCCGCGCCAACTGGGCCAGCAACTGCAGGTTGTCGGCGGTGCTCTTGCCGAAGCCGAAGCCCGGGTCGACCAGGATGCGTCGCTTGTCGATGCCGGCCATCTCCGCAGCGAAGATGCGCTCGGCCAGGAACCGGTGCACCTCGCCGACCACGTCGTCGTAGCCGGGCGCGCTGCCGGCGGCATAGGCATCGGCGGGCATGTGCATCAGCACCACCGGCACCCCCAGTTCCGCGGCAGCGTCCAGCGCGCCGGGCTGGCGCAGGGCCTGCACGTCGTTGATCATGCCGGCGCCCGCCGCGACCGCGGCGCGCATCACTTCCGGCTTGAAGGTGTCCACGCTCAACGGCAGCGCGGTCTGCGCGGCCAGCCGCTCGATCACCGGAATCACCCGCCGCAGTTCTTCTTCCACCGGCACCGGCATCGCGCCGGGACGGGTCGACTCGCCGCCGATGTCCAGCACGTCGGCGCCCTCCTCGGCCAGACGCAGGCCGTGCGCCACCGCCGCGTCCACGCTGGCGTGCGCGCCCCCGTCGGAGAACGAATCCGGGGTGACATTGACGATGCCCATCACCCGCGGGCGATCGAGCAGCAGCCGGTGGGCGCCGCACTGCAGGCTGGGCGAGGTGTCGAACATCGGTGAGTCTCCTGGTAGTGGCCGTGGCCGGCGGCGGAATGGCGCTGCGCAGCGCCATGCGGCATCCGCGACACACGCATGGCGGCAGCGGCGTGCGCGACGTTTCAGCCGCACACCGCATCGACGCGGCGGCCAGCGCAGTGCCATTGTCGCCCACGCGCACGCAGGCGGCGAGTCGACATCGGACGATGCGACCGGCCCCGCACCGCCGCCAACAAAAAAGCCAGGGATCGCTCCCTGGCTTTTCGACGCTTGAAGGGCGCTCCTGCGCTTACACCTGCTCGGCAGGCCCGGCGATCGGCGGCAGCGGACGCGAATTGCCCTTGTCGTTGTTGCCGCCGTCCTTGCCGGACTTGTTCCAGCCCATCGGCGGCGGCGGATCGCGACCTTCCATGATCGCCTCGATCTGCGGCGCGTCGATGGTCTCGTACTGCAGCAGCAGCTGCGACATGGTGTGCAGCTTGTCCAGATTCTCGGTGAGGATCTGCGTGGTCTTCGCATACGCCTTGTCGAGGATCGACCGCACCACCTCGTCGATACGCCGCGCGGTGTCGTCGGAGACGCTCTTGTGCTGGGTCACCGAACGGCCCAGGAACACTTCGTCGTCCTCCTCGCCGTAGGCGATCGGCCCCAGCTCGTCGGACAGGCCCCACTTGGTGACCATGTTGCGCGCCATTTTGGTCGCGCGCTCGATGTCGTTGGACGCGCCGGTGGTGACCTTGTCGGTACCGAAGATCAGTTCCTCGGCCACGCGGCCGCCGTACAGCGAGCACAACTGCGACTCGATCGCCACACGGTTCATCGAGTACTTGTCGCCTTCCGGCAGATACATGGTCACGCCCAGCGCGCGGCCGCGCGGGATGATGGTGACCTTGTAGACCGGGTCGTGCTCGGGCACCAGGCGGCCGACGATGGCGTGGCCGGCCTCGTGGTAGGCGGTGAGCGTCTTCTCGTCCTCGCTCATGGCCATCGAACGACGCTCGGCACCCATCAGGATCTTGTCGCGGGCACGGTCGAAGTGGTCCATGCGCACTTCCTTGACCGACTCGCGCGCGGCGAACAGGGCCGCCTCGTTGCACAGATTGGCCAGGTCGGCGCCGGAGAAGCCCGGCGTGCCGCGCGCGATCACCATCGGCTCGATGTCGTCGGCCAGCGGCAGCTTGCGCATATGCACCTTGAGGATCTGCTCGCGGCCGCGCACGTCCGGCAGGCCCACCACCACCTGGCGGTCGAAGCGGCCCGGGCGCAGCAGCGCCGGATCCAGCACGTCCGGACGGTTGGTCGCGGCGATCACGATCACGCCCTCGCCGCCCTCGAAGCCGTCCATCTCCACCAGCAGCTGGTTGAGGGTCTGCTCACGCTCGTCGTGACCGCCGCCCAGGCCGGCGCCGCGATGGCGGCCGACCGCATCGATTTCGTCGATGAAGATGATGCACGGCGCATGCTTCTTGGCCTGCTCGAACATGTCGCGCACGCGGCTGGCGCCGACGCCGACGAACATTTCCACGAAGTCCGAACCGGAGATGCTGAAGAACGGCACCTTGGCCTCGCCGGCGATGGCCTTGGCCAGCAGGGTCTTGCCGGTACCCGGCGGGCCGACCATCAGCACGCCGCGCGGGATCTTGCCGCCGAGCTTGGTGAACTTGGTCGGATCGCGCAGGAAGTCGACCAGTTCGCCAACCTCTTCCTTGGCCTCGTCGCAGCCGGCGACGTCGGCGAAGGTGATCTTGATCTGGTCCTCGCCCTGCAGCTTGGCCCGCGACTTGCCGAAGGACATCGCGCCCTTGGCGCCACCGCCGCCACCCTGCATCTGGCGCATGATGAACAGCCAGAAGCCGATGATCAGGATGACCGGCAGGAAGTTCAGCACCAGCGACCAGAAGCCCGGACCGTTGTCGGGCTTCTGCCGGGTGATGTCCACATTCTTGCTGTACAGCACGTCGATCAGCTTGCCGTCGCTCGGGCCGTACACCGAGCCTTCGCTGCCGTCGGCGCGCTTGAAGCGGATCGCGTTGACCGACAGGTTGGTGGCGTCGGTGAAATCGACCGACTTCACCCGCCCGGCGTCCACGTCCTTCAGGAACTGGGAGTAGGTCACGTTGTCGGTGCCCGCGCCGCCGGCGAGCCGCGGCGAGAAGCTCTGGAACACCACCATCAGCACGACGGCAACGACTACCCACAGCAGCAGATTCTTGGTCAAGTCGTTCATCCTCATTGGCTCCGGTGTCCCTTCAACTCTGTCTCGATGCGTGGCATTGCGGATTCAGCCTTGCGTTCAGCTTACTTGATCTGGGCGCGCTTGCCCTGTCCGAGGGCGTAGACCTCCGGCGAGCGCTTGCGCGACGCGGCCGGCTTGCGGATGGTCACCTTCTCATAGCGGCGGCGCATGTCGCGGATGTAGTCGTCGAACCCCACGCCCTGGAACAGCTTGATCAGGAACGCGCCGTTCGGCTTCAGGTGGCTGTCGGCGAACGCCATCGCCAATTCCGCCAGATGCATCATCCGCGGCTGGTCGACCGCATCCATTCCGCTTTTATTGGGGGCCATATCCGACAGCACAAGGTCCACCGGTGTATCGCCCAGCATGGCCTCGAATTGCGATAGCACCGCGTCCTCCCTGAAGTCACCGTGAAGGAACTCCACGCCAGCCAGCGGCGGCATCTCCAGGATGTCCAGGGCCAGCACGCGACCGCGGTCGCCCATCGACTTGCGCACCTGCTGCGACCAGCCGCCCGGCGCGGCGCCGAGATCGACCACCACCATGTCCGGCTTGAGCAGCCTGTCGCGCTGCAGCAGTTCCTCCAGCTTATAGGCCGCGCGCGAGCGCATGCCTTCGGCCTGGGCCTTCTTCACGAAGGGATCGGCGAAATGTTCGCGGAGCCAGCGTTGGCTGCTTTTGCTGCGGGTGGCCATGGACGCACGGTCGGGAGGGGCGGCCATGATACCCTGATCGCCCTTGCCAACCCTGCTCCCACCTGCATGTCGATCAGCCTGACCTCGGCCCAGAACCGCTTCCTGCGCGGCCTGGCCCACGACCTCAAACCCCTGCTGCAGATCGGCAGCAAGGGCGTCACCCCGGCCTTCCTGGCCGAACTGGACGAGGTGCTGGAGCGCCACGAACTGGTCAAGGTGAAGGTCGGCGGCGACGACCGCGAGGCCCGCGACGCCGCCATCGGCAGCCTGGTGGAGCAGTCGCACAGCGTGCTGGTGCAGCGCATCGGCCATACCGCGATCCTGTATCGCCCGGCCAAGGAAGACCGGCAGATCGTGCTGCCGCGCGCCTGAGCGCGCCCTCGGTGACCCCATGCAACTGACCCAGGACCTGCCCGACTACGCCTACGCCCTGCGCATGGCCGACGGCCGCCAGGCCAAGGTGAACGACCGGCTGCTGACCCGCAGCTTTGTCCTCGCGCCGGACACCCTGGTCGAGGACTGGCAGGCCCCGCCGGCCGGCGATCTGCAGCCGCAGCATCTGCAGCCACTGCTGGAGCTCAACCCGGCCCTGGTGATCCTCGGCACCGGCGAACGCCAGGTGTTTCCCGCCGCAGCGGTGATGGCGCTGTTCCTGACCCGCGGCATCGGCATCGAAGTGATGAACAACGCCGCCGCCGCGCGCACCTACAACGTGCTGGCCGCCGAAGGCCGGCGCGTGGCGGTGGGGTTTCTGCTAGAAGGCTGAGCCAGGCGTCGCGGGCCGGGCACTGCGACCTCCTGATCGTTGACCTGAGCGGCCTCAACCACGGCCTGGCCGCGCCGCGCACAACATGCGATGGAGGCAGAGAGGACGCCTGTCGTTCCTTTCGTCTCTTGCAGATCGCCGCGCGGCGTCTGCCGCGCGATGCGCGCACAGCGCGTCGGGGCTGAAGCCCCTCCCACACAAGAATGCGTGCACGGTGACACCGCGGGTGAGCCGGCGGCGCTTGCGGCCCACTGGGCC
>NZ_AQOI01000732.1:0-779 GCF_000364665.1 Xanthomonas sp. SHU 199 | reverse complement strand
GGCGTGTGGCTGCTCGGCTCCGGCGCCAGCGTGTTTCGCCTCGACACCACCAGCGGTGCGCTGAGCGCGCCGCAGTGGGCCAACGGCGCGCCCAGCGGGCGCTTGCTGTCGGTGCTGGACGACCCGCGCGGGGCGTTGTGGATGGGGGGCAGCAGCACGCTGCTGCGCGGCCCGCTGGACGGGGGCCGCCTGCAGCGCTGGACCCGCGCCGCCGGCGAGGCCGATCCGATCCCGGACGGCACGCTCGCCTGGCTGCAACTGGACGCACGCCAGCGGCTGTGGATCGCCGCGCCGGGCTACGGCGTGCAGGTGCGCGATGGCGACGGCCACGTGCTGCAGAACCTGCCCGGCGGCCAGCACGGCCTGGCCGGCACCGACATCGCGGCGTTCGCGATGGCGCCGGACGGCACGCCGTGGGTGGCCGCCGAACAGTTCCAGCACTGGGACGGCGCGGCCGGGCAGTTCCGCACGCCGCCGGAACTGGCCGGCGAGAAAGTGCAGTCATTCGCCTTCGCCGACGCGCGCACGCTGTGGGTGCACCGGCTGTCCGGGCTGGAATTGTGGCGGCGCACCGGCGCGCACTGGCAACGCAGCCAGCGCTATGCGGTGGCCGACGGCCTGCCGGCCACCGAGTCCAGCGCGCTGGTCGCCGATTCGCAGGGGCGCGCCTGGCTGGGCATGCGCCGTGGCCTGTTCCGGGTCGATCCGCGGCGCACGCCGGCGGTGCGTGCGTTCGGCACCCGCGACGGGCTCGGCAGCCAGGAACTGGTGCGGCGCGG
>NZ_AQOI01000731.1:0-695 GCF_000364665.1 Xanthomonas sp. SHU 199 | reverse complement strand
GCGGCCGCCGCGGACGGCAGCGTGGCGCTGCTGGACACGCAGCAGCCGGATCCGGTGCCGGTGCCGCTGGCGCTGAGCATGGAGAGCGTGCAGGTGCGGCGCGGCCCGCAGCTGCTGACGCTGCCGACGCGCGGCGACTTCACCCTGCGCTCGGACGACCGCGACCTGCGCGTGGCGGTGCGGCTGCTGTCCTACATCGATCCGGAACACATCGTCTACCGGTTCCGCCTGCCGGGTTACGACCGCGACTGGGTCAGCACGGGCGCCAGCGGCGAACGCACCTTGCCGCAGCTGCCCGATGGCGCGCAGGTGCTGGAGATCCAGGCGCGCACCCGCAACGGCGCCTGGTCGCCGACGCTGCGCCTGCCGTTCCGGGTGCAGCCGCCGTGGTGGCGCAGCGTCTGGGGCATCGTCGGGCTGCTCGCTGCGGCCGGCCTGTTGCTGCTGATGTCGCTGCGCGCCTACCGGCGCCGCCTGGGCCGCCAGCACGCCTGGGAACTGGCCCTGCACAAGCAGGAACTGGCCGAGCAGGCCTCGCTGGCCAAGACCCGCTTCCTGGCCACGCTCGGCCACGAGGTGCGCACGCCGCTGACCGGGGTGCTGGGCATGAGCGAACTGCTGCTGGCCACGCCGCTGGATCCGAAGCAGCGTGGGTACACCGAGTCGATCCGCCGCGCCGGCACCCACCTGCTGCA
>NZ_AQOI01000730.1:0-2951 GCF_000364665.1 Xanthomonas sp. SHU 199 | reverse complement strand
GATGCGCTGGACCTGGCGCGGATCGAGGCCGGGCGCTTGCGCCTGGAGTCGCAGCCGTTCGCGCTGCAGGCGCTGATCGCCGAAGTGGTCAACCTGATGGCGCCGCTGGCGCAGGCGCGCGGGCTGCGCTTCGATCTGCACGACGGCATGCCCGGCGCGACCACGGTGGAAGGCGATGCGCTGCGGGTGCGGCAGATCCTGCTGAACCTGCTCGGCAACGCGATCAAGTTCACCAGCAGCGGCTCGGTGGCGCTGAAGGTGGCGCCGGGGCAGGACGGCCAGGGGTTGTGCATCGAGGTGGCCGATACCGGCCCGGGCATCGGCAGCGAGCAGCAGGCGCGGCTGTTCCAGCGCTTCGAACAGGGCGACGGCCCGCGCACCGCGGTGCGCCAGGGCGGCAGCGGCCTGGGCCTGGCGATCAGCCAGGAACTGGCGATGGCGATGGGCGGGCGCATCCATGTCGAGAGCCGGCTGGGGCACGGCGCGCGTTTCCGCGTGGGCCTGCCGCTGCGCTGGCGTCCGGCGCAGGAGCCGACGGCGGTCCCGGTGCCGGCACCGCGCGCGCGCACCGCGCTGCGGATCCTGCTGGTCGAGGACGAACCGACCGTGGCCCAGGTGATGGTCGAACTGCTGCGCGGCCGCGGCCATCAGGTGACCTGGGCCGCGCACGGCCTGGAGGCGCTGACCGAAGCCAGCCAGGGCAGCTTCGATATCGGCCTGCTCGACCTGGACCTGCCGGCGCTCGACGGCCTGGCGCTGGCGCGGCAGTTGCGTGCGCTGGGCCATGGCTTCCCGCTGCTGGCGGTGACCGCGCGCTCCGACGGCGAGGCCGAGGCCGCCGCGCGCGCCGCCGGATTCGCCGGGTTCGTGCGCAAGCCGGTCACCGGGCAGATGCTGGAAGGGGCCATCGACGCGGTGCTGGACGGGGCGCCGCCGCCGCTCTGAGTCGATGCGGGACGCGGTTGCCAGCGCCGGCGCTTATCGCCGACGATGGCGTCGGTGGCGCGGGACGGATGCCCGTCGGGGAGACAGAGGCGATGCGGTCGAGACGGATCTTGGGATGGCTGCTGCTGGCGTGGTCCGCGGTCGCCGGCGCGGCAGTGCCGCCGACGCCGCAGCCGCGCCAACTGACCGTGGCCGACGGCTTGCCGTCCAACAGCATCAATGGCTTCGCCGAGGACAAGCTCGGCTACCTGTGGCTGGCCAGCAGCGATGGCCTGGCGCGCTTCGACGGACGCGGCTACCGCATCTGGCGGATCGAGGACGGCCTGCACCACAACAAGATCTGGTCGGTGCACGTCGATGCGCAGAACCGGGTCTGGTTCGGGACCGACGGCGCCGGCCTGGGCATGCTCTCGGCCGATCGCCGGCAGTTCCGCTACTACGATCGCAGCACCTATCCGCAGATCGGCTCCACCACCGTGTGGTCCATCGCGTCCACGCCGGACGGCAGCGTCTGGTTCGGGACCTCCGCCGGCGGCCTGCACCAGTTGCAGCCGGACGGGCGCCTGCGCCGCTTCATGCCGATCCCCGGCGACGCGCGCAGCCTGCCTTCGGCCAGCGTCACCCATCTGGCGACCACGCCGGACGGCACCCTGTGGGTGGGCACCCGCGGCGGCCTGGCGCGCTGGAGCGGCCACGATTTCCAGCGCGTCGCCGCCGACGCGCTGCCGCGGCCTGAAGTGCAGGGGCTGACGCCCGAGCGCGACGATACGCTGTGGGTTTCCACCCTGGGCGGGGTGCGCCTGCTGCGCGCCGACGCCAGCGTGGTGGAGCCGTACTGGCGCAACATGCCCGGCGACAGCGTGCTGGGCATGCTGGTCCACGACCGCCACGGCACGCGCTGGTTCGACACCATGGACGGGCTGGGCCGCGAGAGCGAGTCCGGCGTGATCCGCAACGTGCCGCTGTACAGCAATTCCGCGCACGGACTGGTCAAGCCGAACTGGTCGCTGGCCTTCGAGGATCGCGAGGGCGGCCTGTGGTTCGCCAGCGGCAATGCCGGGCTGTGGCACCTGCCGGCCAACTGGCAGCAGTTCTCGGTGCTGTCCTATCGGGTGGACGACCCGGAGTCGATGGGCAACCCCTACGTGCTGGCCACCGCCGCGTCCCGCGACGGCGGCGTGTGGCTGGCCGGCACGCGTGGCGTGCTGGACAAGCTCGATCCGGCCACCGGCGCCGTGCATCGGCACATGCGGGCGATGTTCGGTCTGGACTGGGCGCGGGCGATCGCCGAAGACCCGCAGGGCCGGCTGTGGGCGGCGGCCGCGGGGGCGGTGCTGCGCTACGACCCGGCCAGCGGCGAGGTCCGGCGCTGGGGCAAGGACGCCGGGGCCGATGCGCCGATGATGGACCAGGTTGATCGGATCGTCTTCAGCAGCGACCGTCACGTCTGGATCTTCAGCGACATCACCGGCGTGCAGGTGCGCGACCTCGATGGCCACGTGCTGCGCACCATGGCGCCGGGAAGCGCCGGCCTGCCTGCGGATCTGACCGTGCAGGAGGCCAGCCTCGGGCCGCAGGGCCAGCCCTGGTTGCTGGGGCAGCACGGCCTGCTCGCCTGGAGCCCGGAGCACGCGCGGTTCGAAGCGGTGCCCGGCGCACCGCAGCGCCCGCTGAGCGCCCTGGCGATCAGCGACGGCAACGTGGTCTGGCTGGCCAGCGTCGGCTGCCTGGAGCGCTATCTGTGGGACGGCAGCCGGCTGAGCCTGCTCGACCGCATCGACGCCGAACAGGAGTTCCCGGCGCTGGCGCCGAACGGCCTGGTGGTCGATGCCAGCGGCGTGGCCTGGCTGAGCAGCGTGCGCGGGCTGATCCGGGTCGATCCGGCGAGCAAGGCGATCCGCTCCTACGGCGTGCACGATGGCCTGCCCAACCAGGAGTTCCAGATCCGCACCCTGGTGCAGGCGCGCAGCGGGCAGATCCTCGGCGGCACCCCGGACGGCGTGGTG
>NZ_AQOI01000729.1:0-1089 GCF_000364665.1 Xanthomonas sp. SHU 199 | reverse complement strand
GTGGTGCCGTCGCGGCGGCAGCCGCCGCTGGTGATCGAGCGCATCGGCGTGCGCCGCGGCGAGCGCGGGCTGGACCTGCTGCATGCCGACCGCATCGTGCTGCAGGAAGGCGACCGCGATCTGCACGTGGTCGCGCGCCTGCTGTCGTTCTCCGACACCGACGCCAACACCTACCGCTTCCGCCTCAGCGGCTACGACCCGGATTGGGTCGATGTGGGCGCCAGCGGCGAGCGTCTGTTCTCGCGGCTGCCGTCGGGCCACTACACCCTGGAGATGCAGGCGCGTACCGCCGACAAGGTCTGGTCGAACGTGGTCAGCCTGCACTTCCGCGTCCTGCCGCCGTGGTGGCGCAGCCCCTGGGGCATCGCCGGGCTGGCGGTGCTGGCGGTGCTGGCGCTGTGGTTGCTCGCGTTCCTGTACCGGCGGCGGCTGCGCCGGCGCGCCGCCTGGCAACTGGCGGTGCACAAGCAGGAGGTGGCCGAGCAGGCCTCGCTGGCCAAGACCCGCTTCCTGGCCACGCTCGGCCACGAGGTGCGCACGCCGATGACCGGGGTGCTGGGCATGAGCGAACTGCTGCTGGCCACGCCGCTGGACACCAGGCAGCGCCGCTACACCGAATCGATCCGCGACGCGGGCTCGCACCTGCTGCGCCTGGTCAACGATGCGCTGGACCTGGCGCGGATCGAGGCCGGGCGCCTGGAACTGGAACAGCAGCCGTTCGACCTGGGCCGGCTGATCGCCGAACTGGAGGCGATGATGGGGCCGATGGCGCGCAGCCGCGGGCTGGTGTTCGCCCTGGACAACGCCATGCCGCCGCAGGTCACCGCGCGCGGCGACGCCACGCGGGTGCGGCAGATCCTGCTGAACCTGCTCAACAACGCCATCAAGTTCACCGAGCACGGCAGCGTGCAGTTGCGGGTGGCGCCGCTGCAGCCGCAGCAGGGCGTGCGTTTCGAGGTCGCCGATACCGGGCCGGGCATCAATGCCGAACAGCAGGCGCGATTGTTCCAGCGCTTCGAGCAGGCCGACGGGCCGCGCACCGCCGCACGCTACGGCGGCAGCGGCCTGGGCCTGGCGATCAGCCAGGAA
>NZ_AQOI01000728.1:0-4393 GCF_000364665.1 Xanthomonas sp. SHU 199 | reverse complement strand
CGCCGGCCGCCTGCTGCCGCGCCTGGCGGCGTTCGCGCTGGTAGTCGGCCTCGCGGCGCAGGTAGGCCAGGCTGTCGGGCAGGCCCTGCAACGCCGGCGCCAGCGGCGGCGACTGCAATTGCGCGGCCAGCCAGGCGCGCGGCTCGCCCATGGCGGTCAGGTCCCCGGGACGGGCGCCCAGGCCGAAGCGGTTGGCGGCGCTCAAGCTCTCGCGGCGGATCATGCGGCGCTCCGGTGATGGCGACAGCCTTGCAAACGCGTAGCACGGGCCGCGGTTGACCGGCCGGTGGCGGCGTTGCGCCTGGCCGCCCTGCGACCTCCCGCCGGAGCGCGGCGCGGGCACAAAAAAGGCCCGGCGCAGCGGCCGGGCCTTCGGGGACGCGTCGCAGGCGTGCTTACTTGATCAGGCGCAGCGCGAACGGGTAGCGGTAGGCGACGCCGTCGTTGGCCTTGATGCCGGCCAGGATGCAGAACACCAGGTTCACCACCCACACCACCGGCATCAGCAATCCGCCGATGACGATCACGCTGAGCACCACGCAGATCACGTACGCGATGGCGACGGTGATCTGGAAATTCAGCGCTTCCTTGGCCTGGTCGTTGAGGAAGGACTTGGCCGGATTGTCCTTGTTCACCAGCCAGATGATCAGCGGCACGATGAAGCCGGCGATGATCCCGGACAGATGGGTGATCAGCGCGACAGTGCGATCTTCCTGGGGGCCTGCCGAGGCCGGCGGCGGCGGCGGGGCAGTGACGTTGTCGAATTCGCTCATCGGTATTCCGTTCCTTTGGTGGTGAGGGGACAAGACGTTTGGCGCGTCACTCTCGGCGGCTGGCGCAGCGCTGTCAAGCCAAGCCGGCAAGGCGGGAAGACGCCTCGACGGGCTCAAGGATCGCCCGCTCGGCAACCGCGGCGCTGATCCGACGCCCCATACGGCAGCGGATCGCGCTAGCGGCGACCGAGCATGGCCTTGGCCGCCGCGTATAGGCTGACGCCCATCGCCACAAGCAGCATCACGACCAGCAGCCACCCGAACACGAGCACGGCACCGAAGATCAGCACGCTCGGCGCCAGCAAGACCGCACTCAGCAGGGACAGGCCGAAGCCCATCCGCATGGCCTGGCGCGCGTGTTCGGCGACAAACGGCTGCCTGCCCCGCATCGCCCACCATTGCGCGCCCGGCAACAGCCACAGCAACAGCAGCCACCACAGCGCGTCGCCCAGGTGCACATTGCAGGCGGCGAACAAGCCGATCCACATCGACAGATGCGCAAATGCCGCCAGCGCGCGCTCCCACGCGGGCGCGGGGCCGTCGGTGATCGTGTTCTCGGTGTCGCTTGCCTGCATGCCTGTGCGCCCTTGCGCGCTGCCTGCGTCGCGGCGCTCAGTCGTTGCCGGCCACCGTCATCCTGCCGACCAGCACCGCGCCGATATGCACATGCGAGCGCACGTCGATGTCGGCGCCGACCGCCTCGATGTCCTGGAACATCTGCCGCAGGTTGCCGGCGATGGTGATTTCGTCCACCGGATAGGCGATTTCGCCGTTCTCGATCCAGAATCCGCCGGCGCCGCGCGAGTAGTCGCCGGTGACCGGGTTGACGCCGTTGCCCATCAGGTCGGTGACCAGCAGGCCGCGCGGCAGGCCCTTGACGATGGTCTGCAGGTCGGTGGCATTGGCCGCCACCTGCAGGTTGTGCACGCCGCCGGCATTGGCGGTGGTCTGCAGGCCCAGCTTGCGCGCCGAATAGCTGCCCAGCACGTAGCGCTGCAGCACGCCGTCGCGCACCAGCGGCGCCTCGCGGGTGGCCACGCCCTCGCCGTCGAAGGCGGCCGAGCGCAGGCCGCGGCGCAGGTGCGGCCGTTCGTCGATCGCGAACCACTCCGGGAACAGGCGGGTGCCGGCGCTGTCGAGCAGGAAACTGGCGCGACGGTACAGCGCGCCGCCGGACACCGCGCCAAGCAGATGCCCGATCAACGAGCGCGCCATCTCCGGCGCGAACAGCACCGGCACCTCGCCGGTCGGCAGCGAGCGCGGCTGCAGCCGCGCGACGGTGCGCTCGGCGGCACGGCGGCCGATCGCCGAGGCGCGTTCCAGGTCCTCGCGTGCCAGCGCGCTGCTGTACCAGCCGTCGCGCTGCATGCCGTCGCCCTGCCCGGCGATCAGCGTGCAGGCGATCGAATGGTGGGTGCTGCGCTCGCAGCCGACGAAGCCGTGCGAATTGGCATAGACCGACAGGCTCTCGCTGCTGCCGGCCGAGGCGCCGTCGGAATTGCTGATCCGCGCATCGGCGTCGCGGCCGGCGGCCTCGCAGGCCAGCGCCAGGTCGATCGCCTCCTCGGCCTGCAGCGGCCACGGATGCCAACGGTCGTAATCCGGCTGCGCGCGCGCCATCATCGCCGCCTCGGCCAGGCCGGCGGCCACATCGTCCTCGGTGTAGCGGGCGATGGCGCAGGCCTGGGCCACGGTGGCCTCCAGGCTGGACTCGTGCAGGTCGGCGGTACTGGCGCTGCCCTTGCGCTGGCCGAAGTAGACGGTGACGCCGATGCCGCGGTCGCGGGTGGATTCCACGGTCTCCACAGCGCCCAGGCGCACGTTGACGTCCAGCCCGCGGTCTTCGCTGCAGCTGACCTCGGCCTGGCTGGCGCCAAGCGCGCGGGCGCGCGCCAGCAGCCGTTCGGCGATGTCGGACAGGCGCTCCAGGCGCTGCTGGCTGTCGTCGCGGTGCAAATCGGGGGTGATCGCGTTCAATGCTTTATCCTTGTTGTGCGAATCCCTTCGCCCCTGTCCGGCCGTCCTGGCCGGATGTGTTGATTTGATTTCCAGCCCGATCGAGTAGTACGAGCATGCGCGGACGCGACGAAGACACCGGTGAATTCCGCGGCGAAAGCCGCAGCCAGCAACGCCGCGAGGCGCTGGAAGTGCTGAGCCTGGGCGAGAAGCTGGTGGCGCTGACCCCGGCGCAGCTGGCCAAGCTGCCGGTGCCCGAGTCGCTGCTGCCGCACATCGCCGAGACCAAGCGCATCACCTCGCACATCGCGCACAAGCGGCAACTGGCGTTCCTGGCCAAGCAGATGCGGCGCGAGGACGAGGCGGTGCTGGAGGCGATCCGCGAGGCGATGGACGTCAACAGCGACAGCGCGCGCCGCGAAGTGGCGGCCATGCACCGGGTCGAGGACTGGCGCGAGCGGTTGCTCGCCGAAGGCGACACCGCGCTGGCCGAACTGCTGGCCGAGCATCCCGACGCCGACCGCCAGCGGCTGCGCCAGCTGGTCCGCAACGCCAAGGACGAGCGGCTGAAGAACAAGCCGCCGCACGCTTACCGCGAGTTGTTCCGGGAGCTGCGCGAGATGATCCTGGGTGGTGCGTCGGGAATGGGGAATGGAGAATCGGGAATCGAAGAAGCGGACGACGACGCGGCGTTCGACGACACGCGCGACTGAGGCGCGGCGCCGCCGGCTGCCCCGCACGGCCGCAGACACACTCCCAGCATCGTAGCTGGCAAGGCGCGCGATGAACCTATCCGGCAGGCCGGCAACGCCGCAGCCCACCGCGGCGCCCGCTTTGCCCATTCCCGATTCCCGATTCCCCACTCCCGGCTCCTAGGCCGTCCCGCCCACGGTCAGCCCGTCGATCAGCAGCGACGGCTGGCCCACGCCCACCGGCACGCTCTGCCCGTCCTTGCCGCAGACGCCGACGCCTTCGTCCAGCGCCAGGTCGTGGCCGATCATGCGCACCTTCTGCATGGTCTCCGGGCCGTTGCCGATCAGGGTGGCGCCCTTCACCGGCGCGGTGACCTTGCCGTCCTCGATCAGGTAGGCCTCGGTGGCCGAGAACACATACTTGCCGCTGGTGATGTCGACCTGGCCGCCACCGAAGTTGACGGCGTACAGGCCCTTCTTCACCGAGCGGATCATCTCCTCGGGATCGTGCTGGCCGGCGCGCATGTAGGTGTTGGTCATGCGCGGCATCGGTAGGTGCGCGAACGATTCGCGGCGGCCGTTGCCGGTCGGCGCCACGCCCATCAGCCGCGCGTTGAGCGTGTCCTGCATGTAGCCGACCAGCACGCCGTCCTCGATCAGGGTGGTGCAGTGGGTCGCGGTGCCCTCGTCGTCGACGTTGAGCGAACCGCGGCGGCCGTCCAGGGTGCCGTCGTCGACGATGGTGACGCCGGGCGAAGCCACGCGCTGGCCGATGCGGCCGGCGTAGACGCTGGTGCCCTTGCGGTTGAAATCGCCTTCCAGGCCGTGGCCGACCGCCTCGTGCAGCAGCACGCCGGGCCAACCCGGGCCCAGCACCACCTGCATGACCCCGGCCGGCGCCGGCACCGCCTCCAGGTTCACCAGCGCCTGGCGCAAGGCCTCGCGGGCGAAGGCTTCCGGGCGGCCGTCGGC
>NZ_AQOI01000727.1:0-7701 GCF_000364665.1 Xanthomonas sp. SHU 199 | reverse complement strand
GTCTGTTGCGCGTACTGGCGGGTGGCCAGCAGTTCGTCGCGCTCGTGCGCGCTGAGCGGTTGCAAGTGGCGATAGCGCCAGACGTCGCGGCTGGACAGGAACACCACGCCGTGGCTGTCGCTGACCAGCACCACGTCGGGCACGCGCAGCCATTCGTGCTCCAGCGCGGCCAGTTCGATCTTGATCACGATCACCCCGAGCGGGCGCCCGCGTGCGTCGAGGATCGCCTGCGAGAGGAAGTAGCCGGGCACGCCGGTGGTCATGCCGATGCCGTAGAAGCGGCCCTTGCCCTGCGCCAATGCCTGCTTCACGTACGGGCGAAAGCTGTAGTCGGCGCCGACGTTGCTGCTGGCCAGGCGCCAGTTGCTGGCGGCCAGGGCCACGCCGTTGGCATCGATCAGGGTCAGGGTCGAGGAGCGGGTGACGTCGTTGGCGCGCTCCAGCTTCAGGTTCAACTGCTGCTGGGTGGCCGCGTCCAGCGGATGGGTCAGGGCGTCGCGCAGTTCCGGATCCAGCGCCAGCACCTGCGGCAGGGTACGGTAGCGGTCGATGCGCTGCTGCAGGGTCTGCGCATACAGCTCCAGCTGTTGACGCAGTTGCACGCTCTCGGCGCGCAGCGCGCGCTGTTCGGCGACGTGTTGCGCCGACAGCATCGCCAGCACCATGCCGCCGACGATGACGACCAGCAGCAGGATCAGGCGACGATGGCGCAGGAGCGAAGGCATGCGGAAGAACGCGGCGGACGGGACCGCATCAGCTTAGAGGGTGCGCCGCCGTTTGCGGCATGCGGCGGAGATGGTTGGCGTCGCGGAGCGCCAACGAGCCGAAACCGCCGGCAGGTGCAACGGCGATCGCATCAGGGAACGTCGCCGGTGTCGTCTCGCGGATGTGCCGCGAACACGCTGTGGGCGCCGAGGCCGCATCACCCAAGGGGCCTTGGCATCGCCGACGCCCCTCCTGCGGCTCGCTGCGCAGCCTTTGCGGCTGGCGCAGCGGGGTGCACGCCGGCCGATCGCCTCGGATCGGCCGGCGTGCGCTGGCTCAGAACTGGACCTGGGCGCGGACGTCCAGCGAGTTCGGCTTGACGTGCACGCCGGCGCGTTCGGCATCGGCGCGCACGTAGTTGACCTGGAACTTGAAGTGGCTGGTCAGGTACCAGTTGGCGCCGAAGGTCCAGTCGTGCTGGCGGCCGCCGAGCACCGTGCCGTCGTCCAGGTCCAGGCGGCTGTAGCGCGCCAGCAGTTCGACCGCGCCGTAGGCGTTGGCCGGCTTGATGTTGCCGACGTTGCCGGCGCTGTACGGCCGCGATTCGCCGGTCAGCACGTAGCTGGCGAACACGTACTGGCCGTCGGCGGTGTAGTCGGGGCGGCCGTTGTCGCGGGTCACGTCGGCGCGCAGCGCCTCGCCCTGCATCGAGAACGGTCCCTTGATCCAGATCGCCTCCAGGCCGGTGCGGCGCACCTGGTCGACGTCGACCAGCGTGCCCGAATCGATCAGGCGCACGTCGGTCAGGCCGGCTTCCGGACGCGCACGGAAGCGCGCGCGCGGGCTGAAGCTCACGTCCAGACCGTTGTGGTAGCCGCGCGGATTCTCCTGCGAGTACGCCAGGCCCAGGTGCAGCACGTCGCCGTCGGCCTTGAACGGGGTCCACACGCCGCGCACCGCCTGGGTGGTACCGGGGTTGTCGCCCTGCAGGTCCTTGCCGCCGTAGGCGCCGGCCTGCAGCAGGTATTGCGGACGCTCGAAGGTCCACTCCACGCCGGTGCGACGGCCCTGGTAGATGGCCTGCACCGGCAGCGCCACTTCCATGAAGCTGTCCGCGCGCGAGCTGGTCACGCCTTCCAGGCCCACCGGCACCTTGATGTAGCCCAGGCGCACCTTGCCGTAGTCGGCGCCGAACAGGGCCTTGGTCTCGAAGCGGAAGAACACGTCCAGCCACAGCTTGGACTGGAAGTCGAAGTACACCATCGCGTCGTACACGCCCTTCTTCTTCAACGTGGCGCCGAACTCCTTGCGCCGGAACGCGTTGTCGTCCTCCAGGCGACCGTCGTCGTTGGAGAAGTTGTTCCAGTCGTAGGCGTAGTTGCCGGTCACGGCCAGTTCGGTGCCGTCGTTGAAGGCGACCTTGGTCGGCCACTCGTCGAAACCGTTGGCGGCGACGGCGGGAGCGGCGGCGGTCAGGCCCAGCGCAGCGAAGAGGAGAGTGTGGCGCATGATGGAGTCGTCTCGGTAAGGAATGAAGGCGCGGCAGTCCCCGGCCGGGCTGGTGGTGCCATGGATGGCGCGGGCAGTGCGGCGGTGGACCGCACGCGAACGGTGAGGCCGCTGCGACGCGGACACGGTGCCGGACGTGATGCCCCCTGCATGCAATAGCGGACGCGCCCGGCCGTTCTTTACGGCGATGTTGCAGTCCTGCGGCGCCGTCTCCCCCTGAAGACGTGCGCTGCGATGGCGGCCACGCCGCCATCGGCCGCGAGGGGCGGCGTCTGCGTGCGGCGTAGCGTCAGCCCTTCCGTGAGCCTGCCGCGCCACTGTAACCGCGTCGACACGGCGCGGCGCCGGGCCTAGTACCAATAGGTTATCTGCTTAGACGCTGGCGACGCGTACAAAGGCAGCATTCCGCGACCCGCGTCGGGTGGGCGGACCGTCCCGGAGCGCCTTCGATGCATATCTCAACTTCCCCGGCCAGCCCTGCGCCGCGGCCGGTGCCGTTCTACCGGCATACCTACGTCCAGGTGCTGGTGGCCATCGTCATCGGTGCCGTACTCGGCCATCTGGAGCCGCAGTTCGCCACGCAGCTCAAGCCGCTGGCCGATGCCTTCATCAAGCTGGTGAAGATGATCATCGCGCCGGTGATCTTCCTGACCATCGTCACCGGCATCGCCGGCATGACGCACCTGAAGACGGTGGGCCGGGTGTTCGGCAAGGCGATGGTGTACTTCCTGTTCTTCTCCACCCTGGCGCTGGTGGTGGGGATGATCGTCGCGCACGTGGTGCAGCCCGGCGCGGGCATGGACGTCAACCTGGCCAAGCTGGACCAGAGCAAGGTCGCCAGCTACGTGCAGAAGTCGCACGACCTGACCCTGGTCGGCTTCCTGATGGACATCATCCCCAACTCGCTGCTCGGCGCGTTCACCGGCGACCAGGTGGTCAACGGCAAGCTGGTCGGGACCAACGTGCTGCAGGTGCTGTTCGTCGCCGTGCTGTTCGGCGTGTCGCTGGCCATGGTCGGCGAGCGCGGCAAGCCGGTCCTGAACTTCCTGGAGGCGTTGATCGCGCCGGTGTTCAAGCTGGTGCACATCCTGATGAAGGCCGCGCCGATCGGCGCGCTGGGCGCGATCGCCTACACCATCGGCGAGCACGGCCTGCACTCGCTGGTGCAGTTGGCCTGGCTGGTCGGTTCGTTCTACGTCACCTCGCTGCTGTTCGTGGTGGTGATCCTCGGCGCCGTCGCCTATCTGTGCGGCTTCTCGATCTTCAAGCTGATCCGCTACCTCAAGACGGAACTGTTGCTGGTGCTGGGCACGTCCTCGTCCGAATCGGCGCTGCCGTCGCTGATGGAGAAGATGGAGCGCGCCGGGTGCGAGAAGTCGGTGGTCGGCTTGGTGGTGCCCACCGGTTACTCGTTCAACCTCGATGGCACCAACATCTACATGACGCTCGCGGCGCTGTTCATCGCGCAGGCCACCAACACCGAACTCACTCTGGGCCATCAGATCACGCTGCTGCTGGTGGCGATGCTCAGCTCCAAGGGCGCGGCCGGCGTGACCGGCGCCGGCTTCATCACCCTGGCGGCGACGCTGGCGGTGGTGCCGGAAGTGCCGGTCGCCGGCATGGCGTTGATCCTGGGCGTGGACCGCTTCATGAGCGAGTGCCGCTCGCTGACCAACTTCATGGGCAATGCGGTAGCCACCGTGGTGGTCTCGCGCTGGGAGAATGCGCTGGATCGCGACCGTCTGCGCCTGGCGCTGGATGGCGAGGCCGTGCCGCTGCCGGCGGTGGCGGCCGAACCGCTCGCCACGCGCTGATCCCTTGCACCACACGACGCGCCGGCCTTGCCGGCGCGTTGCTTTTTTCCTGCCCCCAACGCCGTGGCGACAGCCGCCAGACAGGACCGCTCCTGCGGCTGGGGGTAGAATTCCGGGCCTCCGCGCCTTTCGACAAAAGAAGCCCTCGATGTCAAACGACGATTTCAAACAGGCCGCCCTCGACTATCACCGCCAACAGCCGCCGGGCAAGATCAAGGTCTCCGCGACCAAGCCCATGCTGACCCAGCGCGATCTCTCCCTGGCCTATTCGCCGGGCGTGGCCTTCGCCTGCGAGGCCATCGTCGCCGATCCGAAACAGGCCAGCGAACTGACCGCGCGCGGCAACCTGGTGGCGGTGATCAGCAACGGCACCGCGGTGCTGGGCCTGGGCAACATCGGCCCGCTGGCATCCAAGCCGGTGATGGAAGGCAAGGGCGTGCTGTTCCAGAAGTTCGCCGGCATCGACGTGTTCGACATCGAGATCAACGAGAACGATCCGGACAAGCTGGTCGACATCATCGCCAGCCTCGAGCCGACCTTCGGCGGCATCAACCTGGAAGACATCAAGGCACCGGAGTGCTTCATCGTCGAGCGCAAGCTGCGCGAGCGCATGAACATCCCGGTGTTCCACGACGACCAGCACGGCACCGCGATCATCGTCGGCGCGGCCGTGCTCAATGCGCTGGTGGTCACCGGCAAGAAGATCGAAGAGGTCAAGCTGGCCACCACCGGCATGGGCGCGGCCGGCATCTCCTGCGTCAACATGCTGGTCTCGCTGGGCCTGAAGCCGGAGAACATCCTGGCCCTGGATCGCGACGGCGTGATCCACACCGGCCGCACCGACCTGGACCCGGACAAGGCGCGCTACGCCCGCGACACCGACAAGCGCACCCTGGCCGAGATCGTCGAGGGCGCGGACATCTTCCTCGGCCTGTCGGCCGCGGGCATCCTCAAGCCGGAGATGGTGGCGACGATGGCGCCGCAGCCGGTGATCTTCGCCCTGGCCAATCCGAATCCGGAGATCACGCCGGAGGCAGCCAAGGCGGTGCGTCCGGACGCGATCATCGGCACCGGCCGTTCGGACTATCCGAACCAGATCAACAACGTGCTGTGCTTCCCCTACCTGTTCCGTGGCGCCATCGACGTCGGCGCCACCGGCATCAACGAGGAAATGAAGATCGCCTGCGTCAAGGCGATCGCGGCGATGGCGCGGCGCGAGGCCTCCGACCTCGGCGCGGCCTACGGCGGCGAGACGCCGAGCTTCGGCCCCGACTACCTGATTCCGCGGCCGCTGGATCCGCGCCTGCTGGTCGAGCTGTCCTCGGCGGTGGCGCAGGCGGCGATGGATTCGGGCGTGGCCACGCGGCCGATCGCCGACATGGCCGCCTACCGCGACAAGCTCAGCCAGTTCGTCTACCGCACCAGCCTGATGATGAAGCCGGTGTACGACCGCGCCCGCGCCGACAAGCAGCGCGTGGTCTATGCCGAGGGCGAAGAGGAAGTGGTGCTGCGCGCGGTGCAGAGCGTGATCGACGAGGGCCTGGCGTTCCCGATCCTGATCGGCCGTCCCGACGTGATCGAGGCGCGCATCCAGCGCCTGGGCCTGCGCATCACCGCCGGCGTGGATTTCGAGATCACCAACATCCACGACGATCCGCGCTTCAACGACTACTGGCAGTACTACCACGCGCTCACCGAGCGCCGCGGCGTCACCGTCACCGCGGCCAAGGAACTGATGCGCTCGCGGCCGACGCTGATCGCCGCGGTGATGGTCGCGCGCGGCGAAGCCGATGCGCTGCTCACCGGCGTGGTCGGCCGCTTCCACAAGAAGCTCGGCTACGCGCGCAGCGTGATTCCGCTGGAGCCGCGGGTCAGTTCGACCTCGGCGATGACCGGTGTGATCAACCAGCAGGGCGCGTTCTTCTTCGTCGACACCCACGTGCAGGAAGATCCCAGCGTGGAGCAGATCGTCGAAGCCACGCTGCAGGCCGCCTATCGCCTGAAGCTGTTCGGCATCGAGCCGAACATCGCGCTGCTGTCGCACTCCAACTTCGGCAGCCACGATTCGCGCGACGCGCTGAAGATGCGCCAGGTGCGCGAGGCGCTGCTCAAGCGCAAGCCCGAACTCAACATCGACGGCGAGATGCAGGGCGATACCGCGTGGGACGAGGCGCTGCGCAAGCAGATCATGCCCAACAGCACGCTGAAGGGCCGCGCCAACCTGTTCGTGCTGCCGAACCTGGAAGCGGCCAACATCGCCTACAACCTGGTGCGCGTGTTCACCGACGGCGTGGCGATCGGCCCGATCCTGATGGGCATTTCCAAGGCGGTGCACATCCTCACCACCAGCGCCACTTCGCGCCGGGTGATGAACATGACCGCGATCGCCGCGGTCGATGCGCAGATCCGCAAGCAGCTCGAAGCGGAAAAATAAGCCGCCACGCGGCTTCCAGCCCGCACCGGCCCGCATGACTGCGGTGCCGGTGCGGCTGCACGTGCTGCAGCGGCGCTTCGGGCGTGCGCACACGGCACGGCTGGCAGTACGGCTGCCACCCTCATGTCTTCAGGAGATCCGCTCGCGCGCTGCGCGCGCCTCACGTGCGAGTCGTGCACGAGGCCGTGCCTGAGCGCGCGATGTCGCCGCAGACGGAATGAGTGGCAGGGGAGGCGGCCGCGGTGCGCCAGGAGCAGTGAGGGAGTGGCGCTGAAGCGGCAAGAGTGCCGCAACCGCTGCGCCGGATTGCGGCGAGATCAGCGAAAGGGCGGGGCTGGAAGCGGTTTCATATCGGGGCGACAGCGAATGTCGCAGTGCGAATCGCGTCTTCACGCGCAGCCGGCACCTGGGCTGCGCAGGGTCGAGCCGGGCACGGGAACGGCGCCAGTGGCGCCGCGCCGCGCTCAGGCCATGCGCTTGCCCACCGGCAACGGCAGGCTGTCGCTGTCGGTCTGATTCAGCTTGGACGGCTTGCCGGTCAGCAGCACATACGCATCGACGCCGGTAAGTTCGGCGATCTTCAGCAAATGCCGGGCATTGGGGACCGAACGGTTGTTCTCCCAATGACCCAGGGTGCTATGCGCCACGCCCAGCAAGGCGGCAAGCTCGCGCAGTGTGAAACCGGCATTTCGCCGCGCCTGCATCAAACGCACACCTATATCCACGAGACACCTCAAAGCGGCATGTCGGCGCCGCGTGATGCCAGCATAGTGGTGCGTTGGTTCCGTATCAAGCGAACCGGAAAGGCGCGTGAAAGGACCGCCTGGGGCCGCCGCCGCGCACCGCGCCCGTGGCGGGACGGGCTGCTAGAATCGCCTGTCCCTTTTTGCCGTGTCCCCACCGCCATGAGCCATACCGCCACCGCGCCCGCCAATGCCCAGACGCGCTACGAGGTGCGCCGCGTCGACCTGCCGCTGAGCTGCCCGACCCCGGAGATGGCGCTGTGGAACTCGCATCCGCGGGTCTACCTGCCGATCGAGGACGAGCCGGGCCTGGAAGCCAAGTGCCCGTACTGCGGCGCGGTCTTCGTGCTGGTCGACTGATCCGGGTTCGATGCACCGCCTGACCGTGGTGCAGCTGCTGCCGGCGCTGGAGTCCGGCGGCGTCGAGCGGTCCACCCTGGAAATCGCCCAGGCCCTGGTCGAGGCCGGGCATCGCGCCGTGGTCGTGTCGGCCGGC
>NZ_AQOI01000726.1:0-4157 GCF_000364665.1 Xanthomonas sp. SHU 199 | reverse complement strand
GGCAGCAGCGTCGCCGCACCGGCGGCGAGCAGGCCGCCGAGCAGGCGCCGGCGTTGGCCGGTGTGTCCGTTCACTGCCCTGCCTGCAGCCGCGCCGCCGAATGCCGGCGCAGCACCACGCGCGCGGCCAGCGCCAGCAACACGCTCAGCAGCACCACCGCCAGGCCCAGCAACAGCGGGTGCTGCGAGAAGTACCAGCGCGCCCAGGTCGGCAGCGGCAGGTGACCGACATAGTAGGTCTGGTTGCCGGCCAGGCTGCGCACCTTGCCCTTCTGCAGCAGCACCACGCTGCCCTGGAAGTCCTTCAGCGTGGCCGGCTCCAGCCAGGCGTCGAAGAAGTCCTCGACGCTGGCCGGGTCCTCGGCCAGCAGCGCGACCACGCTGCGCCCGGCCTTCAGCGGCGACTGGAAGCCCATCAGCACCACGTCGCCGGGTGCCGGCTTCACCGCCACCTCGGCGGTGGTCGGCAGGTCGGTGCGGCGCGCATCGAACGACAGGAAGCCGGGCAGCTTGTCCAGCACCCAGTCGCTCATCGCAAAGCGCCGCCCGCTGGCACCGTCGCCGATCGGCAGCGCCGCGCTCCAGCGCTGGAACAGCGGTTGCGAGCGCAGGCTGCCGAACACCAGCAGGTCGCTGTCGGCGTGCTTGTCGACCTCGGCGGCGTGGATCAGGGTCACCCGCAGCGCCGGGTAGCCGGTGGACGCGCCGAGCCGGCCGAGCAGGGTCAGCAGGTTGGCCATGTCCTGGTCGCCGATCTCGTCCGGCACCACCACGGTGGACTCGGACAGGTCGGCCAGGCGCGTGAACGGGAAGCCGGCATTGCCGAACGCGGCCAGGTTCGGCATCGCCATGTAGTGATGGAACGAGCGCAGGTCCACGCTGGAATCGGCGTCGATCGCGCCGGACACGTCGGGGAAGGTGTTCTTGCACGCTTCCGCCTGCGGGCGGTCGAAGAAGAAGTGGAAACGCAGCTGGCTGTTGGCCGAGAACGGCCCGGTCGGCAGCAGCAGTTTCTGCTCCACCGGCATCGCCCCCTTGGGCGAGAGTTCGTGCCACCAGCGCAGCGGCAGCGACTCGGCATAGGCGTGGCCGTTGAGCGGCAACGTGGTGACGAAGGCATCGTTGATGCTGACGTTGAGCGCCGACTTGTTCTGCGTCTCCGGCACCGTGTAGCGATAACGCAGGTTGACCGGGATGCCGTCGCGCTGCCACACGAACAGATCCGGCGGCAGCTGCAGGCCGACCCGGATCAGGTCGGGGTGGTAGCCGCTGACGTTCAACTGCGAGGTCTGCGCGACCAGATCGCCGAAGCGCACCGGCTTGTCGCCGGAGATCCAGTTGGGCGCGTCGTAGGGCTTGCGCGGCTGCGCCGGCTTGAGTTCGCCGATGCGCGCCACCGGGCCGTTGAACGGCGTGCCCAGGCTCAGCGCGGTGGCGGCCTGCTGCAGGTCGTTGTCGTTGCGGCCCAGCACCAGCAGCAGCTTGCCGGTGGCATCGCGCGGGTTGGTGATCATCGCCAGGGTCGGGCCGGCGATCTCGGTCAGGCCGGCCTGGGTCGCGGCCAGTTCCGCCGGCAGCGTCGCGGCGGTGGCGAACAGCACCGCGTTGCCGGTGGCCGGCACGTCGCCGATGGCCACGCCGAACGACGCGCCGCGGTAGCCGGCCTGCGCGCCGAACCAGGAGGCGACGATGCCGGCGCTGCGCAGCGTGGCCAGGTCCGGGCGCTGCGGGAACACGAACGGCAGTTCCAGGCGGCGCGTATCGCGCTTGTCGTAGAACGGCACCGGCAGCAGCGCCAGGTCGTTGCGCAGCACCAGCGGGGTGGCGGTCAGCGACAGCCGCGTGGACGGATCGATGTTGGCCCACAGGCTGGTGTGGTCCGGATCCTCGCAATCGCGGGTGTAGTGGCCGATCAGTTGCAGGTTGAGCCGGTTGTAGTCGCTGATCAGGCGCGGATCGATCGGCACGTCGCTCTGCTGCAGCTTGCCGGCGTTCTCGCGGCTGACCGGCAGGGTCGCCACGGTGACGCCGTTGACGCTGACCTTCAGGTGCGACAGGTCCGGCAGCAGCGCCGGCGAGTAGCTGTAGACCAGATGCAGGTTCGCCGCCTGCACCACTTCGTCGGTGCGGGTGCTGAAGGCGATACCGGCGCTGCCCTGGATGCCGCGCAGGGTCATCTCGTAGTCCACGCCCAGTTGCTTGAGCGTGGCCGAGCGCTCGCGTTCGGCCGGAGACGGCAGCGGCGTGGCGGTCGCGGCGGCGGCCGGCGCCTGCGCGGTGGCGGGAAGGGTCGGCTCCTGGGCCAGGGCGAGGCCGGAGAGAACCGTGAGACAGCACGCAGCCAGGGCGGGTAGACGCATCGACGGCAACCGGATGGAAGTGAAAGAGAGGAATGAACGCGACACGATGGAACGGCGACTCACGGCGCAGCCTCCTCGCCGGCGGTGCGGCCGCGCCAGCCGCTGCGCGCGCTGCTGGCGACGTGCTGGCCGAGGCGCCTGAAGCCGCGCATGCTGGCCGCGAACACGCGGCCCAGCGACACCCAGAAGCGGTCGCGGTCGTGACGGCCCCACTGCGACACCCAGATGTCGGCACGGGCGAAGGTGCAGGCCACCAGCCAGCGCTCCTGCTCGATCGACATCGGCCGGAACTGGATGCTGATTTCGCCGTCGCGGTCGTGGCGCACCATCGCCGGCAGACGCTTGGAGCTGCCGCGCTGCGGCAGCGCGATCTCCACCGGCAGGTCCGGCTCCACCGGCACCGGCTCGAGCAGACGCAGCGCCATGCCGCCGGTGGAGAAGTTGACCGTGCGGCAGGCCAGTTCGCGGCCATCGGCCAGGTGCAGGGTGGCCGGGATATCCAGCGGCACGCGGTGCGAGCGGCGCACCTGGCGCATCTCGCTGGCGGTGGCGATGGTGGCGCCGAGCAACAGCACGTTGTACGCGGTCCAGGCCAGGTTGAACCAGATCGTCTGCGCCTCGCCGCCGGGCTGCACGCTGAGCAGGCGCATCACGCCCGCAGCCAGGCCGGCCAGGTTCAGCACCAGCAGGAACAGGTAGGGCTTGGCGATCTGCCCGTCGAAGTAGCTGCGCGGCACCAGGCCACCCTTGGGGGTGACGTTGAACTTGCCGAGCTTGGGATTGAGCAGCGCCACCAGCGTCGGGCGCAGGATGTACCAGGCCAGGGTGGTCTCGTAGACCTCGTTCCACAGCAGGTGGCGGAACTTGCCCTGGGTGCGCAGGTTGGTCAGGTTGGCCTGCAGGATGTGCGGCAGCGCATAGGCCAGGATCATCAGCGCCGAGGCATGGATCACGTGCGCGCCGAAGAACAGGAACGCCAGCGGCGCGGTGAGGTAGACGATGCGCGGCAGCCCGTAGAAGAAGTGCAGCATCGCGTTGGCGTAACACAGGCGCTGCGACAGGCGCAGGCCCTTGCCCAGCAGCGGGTTGTCCAGCCGCGCGATCTGCGCCATGCCGCGCGCCCAGCGGATGCGCTGGGCGACGTGGCCGGACAGGCTCTCGGTGGCCAGGCCGGCGGCCTGCGGCACCGCGATGTAGGCGCTGCGGTAGCCGCGGCGGTGCAGCTTCAGCGCGGTGTGCGCGTCCTCGGTGACGGTCTCCACCGCCACCCCGCCCACTTCCTCCAGCGGCTTGCGCTTGATCACCGTGCACGAGCCGCAGAAGAAGGTGGCGTCCCACTGGTCGTTGCCGTCCTGGAGCAGGCCGTAGAACAGCTCGCCCTCGTTGGGCACCTTGCCGTGGTTGCCGAGATTGCGTTCGAACGGATCGGCGGAGAAGAAGTAGTGCGGCATCTGCACCACCGCCAGCTTGGCGTCGCGCAGGAACCAGCCCATCGCCACCTGCAGGAACGAGCGCGTGGGGATGTGGTCGCAGTCGAAGATCGCCACGTACTCGCCGCTGGACTTCTTCAGCGCCGCGTTGATGTTGCCGGCCTTGGCGTGGAGGTTGTTGGTGCGGGTGACGTAGTGGATGCCGACCTGCGCGCAGAACGCGCGGAACTCCTCGCGGCGGCCGTCGTCGAGCAGGTAGATGTTGAGCTTGTCGGCCGGCCAGTCCATCACGCTGGCGGCGAGGATGGTCGAGCGCACCACCGACAGCGGTTCGTTGTAGGTGGGAATGAACAGGTCGACGCTGGGCC
>NZ_AQOI01000725.1:0-627 GCF_000364665.1 Xanthomonas sp. SHU 199 | reverse complement strand
CAGCGGCAGCGGCCGCCGGTTCAGCGGCCACAGCACCTGGAAATAGCCCAGCGCCAGGATCACGAACGCGTACAGTTCGGCCAGCAGCAGGCCCAGGCCCAGGCTGAGGTCGACCGGGCTGCTCATGCCCACGGTCTGGGTCAGGCGCCACCAGATGTAGCGCGAGGACACCGCCAGCGACAGCGCCATCATCACCAGGATCGCCAGGCGGCTGCCGCTGCGCCGCAGCAGCATGGCCGCGGCGAACACCACCAGCGAGAACAGCAGTTGCTGCGGCACATCCATCGGGATGGCGACGACGAAGACCAGCAACACGGCGCCCAGCAGCCACAACGACCAGTTGGCCAGGACATGCAGCGGGCGCGCGGCACGCGACGCGGAGGCAGCGCTCATCGGCGGTTCCTAACAAGGGGAGGAGGTCGGCGCGCGGTCTTCCCCACCGCGCGGCGACGGCAAACAGGTGCGGCGCCCGCAGGCGCCGCATGGCATCAACGATTCAAGAAGCGCTTGAGCGGACCGCCCGGCGCCGGCACCGCGGCCTCGCGGCCGACCTCAAGCAGGCGCTGGAACAGCTGCTGCAACGGCGTGCCGGTCGCGGTGCCGATGACGGCGGCCGACACAGGCGCC
>NZ_AQOI01000724.1:0-2561 GCF_000364665.1 Xanthomonas sp. SHU 199 | reverse complement strand
CGCGGGCGTGTGGCGGCCCAGCACGTCGCGCGCCTGCGCCAGCGCCTGCGCGCGCCATGGCGCCGCGACCGTCTCGATCTCCAGGTCGGCCTCGCCCAGCGGCAGCAGGCGTTGCGCGCCGAGTTCGGCCAGGCGCGCATCCAGGCGCCGGGCGATGCCGCAGAAATCGGCGTAGCTGGAATCGCCCAGGCCGAGCACGGCGTACTGCAGCTGCGGCAGCTTTGGCGCGCGCCGGCTCTGCAGGAACTCGACGAAGCCGATCGCATCGTCCGGCGGGTCGCCCTCGCCCTGGGTGCTGATGACCACGTACAGCAGGCGTTCGTTGCCCAACTCGCGGGTGGGATAGACGTCGGCGCGCAGCAGGCGCACCGCCAGCCCGGCGGCTTCGGCCTCGGTGGCGACCTGTTCGGCGGCGCGGCGCGCGTTGCCGGTCTGGCTGCCGTAGACGATGCTCAACTGCGGCGCGGGCGAGGGTGACGCGGCGGCACCGGCGACCACGGCCAGCGCCGGCGTTGCCGGCCCCTGCGCCTGGGCCAGGCCGGCGGCGTAGCCGGACAGCCACCACAGGCCGGCCGCGTCGAGGCCCTCCACGGTCCGCGCCAGCAGTGCCTTGCGCTCCTCGGGCAAGGGGCTGGGCGGCAACGCGGGCGAGGCGGCGGTCATGGCCGGTCCGGGTGTTGGGAAGGGATGACCGATGTTAGGGAAGCGTTGCGCGGTGCAGAAAGGAACAGGGGTTATCGACTCATGCCCGGGGCTTATTTCTGCCGGGCGGCCGGCGCGACGCACACTGCCGCCCCGACTGCCACGACCGCTGCTACGCTTCGGTCCGGTCTCCCACTGCCTGCCGCCGCCGTCTCGATGAGTGCGTTCCCCCTGTCCCACCTCGACCGCTTAGAGGCCGAGAGCATCCACATCCTGCGCGAGGTCGCTGCCGAGTTCCGCAACCCGGTGCTGCTGTATTCGGTGGGCAAGGACAGCTCGGTACTGCTGCACCTGCTGCTCAAGGCGTTCGCGCCGGCGCCGCCGCCGATCCCGCTGCTGCACGTGGACACGCGCTGGAAGTTCCGCGAGATGATCGCCTTCCGCGACCGCCGCGCCGCCGAGACCGGCGTGGAGCTGCGCGTGCACATCAATCCCGACGGCGTCGCCCAGGACGTCGGCCCGTTCAGCCACGGCGCCAGCGTGCACACCGACGTGATGAAGACTCAGGCGCTCAAGCAGGCGCTGGACCTGTGGAAGTTCGATGCCGCCATCGGCGGCGCGCGCCGCGACGAGGAGAAGGCGCGCGCCAAGGAGCGCGTGTTCTCGTTCCGCAACGCGCACCACCGCTGGGATCCCAAGCAGCAGCGTCCGGAGTTGTGGAATCTGTACAACCCGCGCATCCATCCCGGCGAGAGCGTGCGCGTGTTCCCGCTGTCCAACTGGACCGAGCTGGACATCTGGCTGTACATCTACCGCGAAGCGATTCCGGTGGTGCCGCTGTACTTCGCCGCCGAGCGTCCGGTGGTGGAACGCGACGGCGCGCTGATCATGGTGGACGACGCGCGCCTGCCGCTGCGTCCCGGCGAAACCCCGCAGCTGCGCCGCGTGCGCTTCCGCACCCTCGGCTGCTACCCGTTGACCGGCGCGATCGAGTCGCAGGCCGACACCCTGGAGAAGATCATCGCCGAGATGCTGCAGGCCACCACCTCCGAACGCCAGGGCCGGATCATCGACCAGGATCCGGGCGCCTCGATGGAGCAGAAGAAGGTGGAGGGGTATTTCTGATGGGCTGGGAATCGGGAACAGGGAATCGGGAATCGCAAGTGCAAAAGCAAGCATCGCCGCCATCTGGCGCGTCGCAGGAGACCGCTGTTTCCATTCCCCATTCCCCATTCCCCATTCCCGTAGGCGGCGACGCAGTCGCCGCCTACCTGCAGCAACACGAACACAAGCCGCTGCTGCGCTTCATCACCTGTGGCAGCGTCGACGACGGCAAGAGCACGCTGATCGGTCGCTTGCTGTACGACAGCAAGCGGCTGTTCGACGACCAACTGGCCGCGCTCGGTGCCGACAGCAAGCGCCACGGCACCCGCGGCGGAGCCATCGACTATGCGCTGCTGCTGGACGGCCTGGCCGCCGAGCGCGAGCAGGGCATCACCATCGATGTGGCCTACCGCTATTTCGATACCGACCGGCGCAAGTTCATCGTCGCCGACTGCCCCGGGCATGCGCAGTACACCCGCAACATGGCCACCGGCGCCTCCACCGCCGATGTGGCGGTGGTGCTGGTCGATGCGTCCAAGGGCGTGCTGACCCAGACCCGCCGGCACAGCTACATCGTCGCGCTGCTGGGCATCCGTCACGTGGTGCTGGCGGTCAACAAGATGGACCTGGTCGGCTTCGCGCAGGCGACGTTCGACGCGATCGCCGCCGAGTACCGCGCGCTCGCCGCGCAGTTGGGCATCGCCGACGTGCAGTGCATTCCGCTGTCGGCGCTGGAGGGCGACAACCTGTCGCAGCGTTCGGCGCGCATGCCCTGGTATGCCGGCCTGGCGCTGCTCGAACACCTGGAAGGCGTG
>NZ_AQOI01000723.1:0-3976 GCF_000364665.1 Xanthomonas sp. SHU 199 | reverse complement strand
GCGCCCTGCGCCTGCCGGTGCAGTGGGTCAACCGGCCGCACGCGCAGTTCCGCGGCTTCGCGGGCACCGTGGCGGCCGGCGCGGTGCAGCCCGGCGATGCGGTGGTGGTGTTGCCGTCGGCGCGGCGCGCGCAGGTCGCGCAGGTGCTGATCGGCGCCGATGCGGTGCCGCGCGCGGTGGCCGGGCAGGCGGTGACGCTGACCCTGACCGAGGAGATCGACGTCAGCCGTGGCGATGTGATCGCCGCTGCCGGCGATCCGCCGGAGGTGGCCGACCAGTTCGCCGCGCACGTGCTGTGGATGGACGATGCCGCGCTGCTGCCCGGTCGCCCGTACTGGCTGAAGATCGGCACGCGCACCGTGGCCGCCAGCGTCACCGAGATCAAGCACCGCATCGACGTCAACACGCAGGAGCGGCTGGCGGCCAAGCGCCTGGAACTCAACGAGGTCGGCTACTGCAACCTGGCGCTGGACCAGCCGATCGCCTTCGCCCCGTACGCGCAGGACCGTGCGCTCGGCGGCTTCATCCTGATCGACCGCCACAGCAACGCCACCGTCGCTGCCGGGACCCTGGATTTCGCGCTGCGCCGCGCCGGCAACGTGCACTGGCAGCACCTGGACGTGGACAAGGCCGCGCGCGCTCGGATCAAGGGACAGACACCGAAGGTGCTGTGGTTCACCGGCCTGTCCGGCGCCGGCAAGTCGACCATCGCCAACCTGGTCGACAAGCGCCTGCACGCACTGGGCTATCACACCTTCATTCTCGATGGCGACAACGTGCGCCATGGCCTGAACCGCGATCTGGGCTTCACCGACGAGGACCGCGTGGAGAACATCCGCCGCGTCGCCGAGGTGGCCAGGCTGATGACCGACGCTGGCCTGATCGTGCTGGTCAGCTTCATCTCGCCGTTCCGCGCCGAGCGGCAACTGGCGCGCGAGCGCTTCGGCGAGGGCGAGTTCCTCGAAGTGTTCGTCGACGTGCCGTTGCCGGTGGCCGAGGCGCGCGACGTCAAGGGCCTGTACGCCAAGGCGCGCGCCGGCCTGATTCCCAACTTCACCGGCATCGACTCCCCGTACGAGGCGCCGGAGCGGCCGGAACTGCACCTGCAGGCCGATGGCGACAATGTCGAAGCGCTGGCCGTGCAGGTGCTGGCGGCGTTGGGGTTGCAGGACTGAGGCGGGGCGGGGCGTTGCGAGGGTCGATCGCCTTCCCGATGCCGCCGCACTGTAGGAGTCACTGTCATGCACTCGCGCCGAAGAGCGCCCGCCAGGCACCCGACCTCGAGGCGTCGGGACTGAAGTCACTCCCACAGTGCACTCAGTCAACGTGTCGCAAGTCTCGGCAGGAGCTTTTCCGTCACGCGCGAATAGCGCTCGCTGTTGCGGAAATCAGCGTTGTTGTGTGTCCATCAGGATCAACAGGCAATGAGCGCCACCAAGCGCAGCGCATTTGTTGGCGGACACGGCAATGATCCAGGCGTGTGCAGCAGTCGCAGTTGCTTCGGCCTTTGCTGTTGATGTTGCTCCGGCTTTTGATTGAACGGATTCCCTTCCGCAGCGGCGGCCATCGCGGGGAAAAACCCCAGCAGGGGCGGCGCACATGGATGTGCGCCGTTCGCGGCAGGGGCAGGATGCCCCTTCCGCGAATCCCCGGGTTGGACGCGGACCCGGAGCGCGTTAGCGCGGAGGGCGCGAGGCAGGGTGTGCTTTCTTTTGGTTACTTTTCTTTGCACAAGCAAAGAAAAGTGACTCGCCGCAAGGCGAAAGCCCTGGCTGTTGCTTGAGATGTAGGGGCCGGACGTGAAGAACCTCCGCGGTGCCCGCGGGCTAAATCACGGGCGGTCACCACGTGACAGCCGCGGCCGTGCGTGCTTAAGTCATCGCCCTCCTCATCGGCGAAGGCCCGTCCATGCCAGCTCTGTCCCGTCGCGTGCTGTTCTCCGTCCTCGCGCTGTGCTGCGGCGCGGCCTGTGCGCAGGCTCCCGATGCGGTGCCGACCGGACGCCTGCCGAATTGGGCGGTGCCGGAGCACTATGCGCTGGACTTGAAGATCGATCCGGAGCGCACCGACTTCGACGGCACCGCCACCCTGCGCGTGCGCCTGGAACGCGCCTCCGACCATCTGTGGCTGCACGGCAAGGAGTTGCGGGTGAGCAAGGCCACGCTGCGCACCGCCGATGGTGCGTCGTTCCCGGTGCGCTACACCCAGGCCGACGCGCAGGCTGGCGTGGCCCGCATCGCCTTCGGGCGCACCCTGCAGCCGCAGGAGCTGACCCTCACCATCGTCTACAGCGCACCGTTCAACCAGCAGTTGCAGGGGCTCTACCAGGTCAAGGCGCAGGGGCATGCCTACGCCTTGACGCAGATGGAGCCGATCAGTGCGCGCTACGCCTTCCCCGGCTTCGACGAGCCGGCGCTGAAGACGCCGTTCGCGCTGCGCCTGACCGTGCCCGAGGGCGAGCAGGCGCTGGCCAATACCGGCGCCGAGTCCACCGAGCCGGCGGGCAAGGGCTGGAAGACCGTGCGCTTCGCCGAGACCGTGCCGCTGCCGACCTACCTGGTGGCTTACGCGGTCGGGCCGTGGGACGTGGTCGACGGGCCGGCATTGCCGGCCACGCCGCAGCGCCCGCAGTCCACCCCCTTGCGCGGCGTCGCTGCACAAGGACAGGGCCCGCGCATCCGGCGCGCGCTGCAGCAGACGCCGGAAATCATCACCGCGCTGGAGGACTACTACGACTTCGGCTATCCGTTCGACAAGCTGGATCTGGTGGCCGCGCCGGACTTCTCCGCCGGCGCGATGGAGAACCCCGGGTTCGTCACCTTCCGCGACTGGCTGCTGTTGCTGGACGACCATTCGCCGCGGCACAACGTCGAGGGCTCGTTCAACGTCACCGCGCACGAGCTGGCGCACCAATGGACCGGCGACACGGTGACCATGGCCTGGTGGGACGACCTGTGGCTCAACGAGGCCTTCGCCACCTGGATGCAGCAGAAGATCACCATGCGCCTGCGGCCGCAGTACCGCGCGGACCTGGACCGCATCAGTGCCGCGCATGACGCGATGAACAACGACAGCCTGGTCAGCGCGCGCAAGATCCGCCAGCCGATCACCGGCAACGGCGACATCGAGACCGCCTTCGACAGCATCACCTACCGCAAGGGTGCCGCGGTGCTGGGCATGTTCGAGCAGTTCGTCGGCGAGGACACCTTCCGCAGCGGCATGCGCAGCTACATTCGCGCGCACCGCTTCGGCAACGCCACCGCCGACGACCTGGTCGATGCGATCGCCGCCGCGGCCGGCAAGGATGAGGAGTTCAAGGCCGCGTTCCGCAGCTTCCTCGACCAGCCCGGCGTGCCCTATCTGCAAGCGCAGCTGCAGCCCGAGGCGGTCGGCGCGGTGCTGCAACTGCACCAGCAGCGCTTCCTGCCGCTGGGCTCGCGCGGCAGCGCCGCGCAGACCTGGGGCGTGCCGGTCTGCGTCAAGTACGGCACGCGCCAGGGCGTGCGCCGCGCCTGCCAGATGCTGTCTTCCAGCGACGGCCGCCTCGCGCTCGCTGGTGCCGATGCCGATAGCTGGGTGATGCCGAACGCCGGCGGCACCGGCTACTACCGCTTCGCCCTGCCCAAGCCGCAGCTGGCCGCGCTCGGCCGCCATCTCGATGCGCTGGACGATGCCGAGAAGCTGGCCTATGCCGACGCCATCGACAGCGCGTTCCGCACCGGCGATGCCGACACCGCGGACGTGATCGCGGCCATGCAGCAGCTGGCGCCGGCCAAGGCCACGGCCGTGGCCACCGCGTTGAACGACCGCATCGGCTGGATCTGGCGGGTGCTGGCGCGCGACGACGCGCAGCGCGCCAGGCTGCGCCAGGCGACCGAGGCCGCGTTCGGCGCACGCCTGCAGGCGCTGGGCGATCGGCGCCGTGCCGGCGACAGCGATGACGACGTCGCGCTGCGCTCCGACCTGGCCGAGCTGC
>NZ_AQOI01000722.1:0-1799 GCF_000364665.1 Xanthomonas sp. SHU 199 | reverse complement strand
GCCGGCGGTGCGGCAGGCGCTGCTGGCCCAGGGCGATGCGGTGCTGGCCGGCAAGGGCGGTGCACTGGATTTCGCCGCCGCCAACCCGGATCTGCTTGGCGCAGCGCTGACGGTGGCGGTGCAGGCGCGCGGCGCGCCCGCGGTGGACGCACTGATCGCGGCCTTGCGCGGTCACGGCGAACCGGCCCAGCGCAACGCGATGATCGAAGCGCTCGGCGCCGTGCAGGATCCGCAGCAGGTGCAGAAGGTACGCGATTTCGCCCTGACCGATGCGATCAAGGTCGGCGAGATGAACAGCCTGCTGATGGGCGCGCATGCCGAGCCGGCCACGCACGCCTCGATGTGGCCCTGGTACACCGCCCACTTCGATCGCATCGTGGCGCGCTCCGGTTCCTTCGACGGCGGCCGCTTGCCGGCGCTGGCGGCCAGCGGTGGCTGCGATGCCGCCGAAGCGGACCGGCTGGAGGCGTTCTTCACGCCGCGCCTGAAGGCACTCAGCGGCGCCGACCGCGGCCTTGCGCAGACCGCCGAGACGATTCGCCTGTGCAGTGCGCTGCGCGAGCGGCAGCACCTCGTCGTCCCGCCCCGCTGAGCGTGGCGAACGGGCGCGGTGCAGGCCGCGCCACGCGTGCGCTGCGTCTCATCGCGCAGCGCATGCGTTGGCCGGCAAGGGTCGTCGGTCATGGTTGCGACGTGTCAACGCCCGTCACGCCAGGTCGTTAGACTGGGTCGAACTCCACGCGTCCGGGATCTCCATGCCGCACCGACCACGCGCCGGCGTCCGCCTGGTGTGCCTCCTGTTGTCCTCGCTCGCGCTCGCCGGTTGCGGCAAGGCCCCGGCGCCGGCCGCGGCCAGTGCCGCGATTCCGGTGACGCTGCAGACGGTGCAGCCCCGTGAGTGGAACGACAGCCTGGCCGCGCTGGGCACGGTCAAGGCCCGCGAGTCGGTGACGCTGACCGCCAAGGTCAGCGAGATCGTGGAGCGCGTGCATTTCGAGAGTGGCCAGGAAGTGGCGGCCGGCGCGCCGCTGGTGACGCTGCGCGGGCAGGGCCAGCAGGCGGCGTTGCGCGAGGCCGAGGCCACCTACACCGAGGCCGAGCAACTGTATCGGCGGCAGAGCGAACTGGTCGGGCGGCAACTGGTGTCGCGCGCGCAACTGGACACGCAACGCGCGCTGCGCGATGCCGCGCAGGCGCGGGTGCTGCAGATGCGTGCGGAGATCGGCGACCGCAGCGTGCGCGCGCCGTTCGCCGGCGTGCTCGGCCTGCGCCAGGTCAGCCCCGGCGCGCTGCTGACGCCCGACGCGACCATCGCCACGCTCGACGACGTGGCCCAGGTCTACGTGGATTTCCAGGTGCCCGAGGCGGCACTGTCCACGGTGAAGCCTGGCGACGTGGTCGGCGGCCGCAGCGTGGCCTACCCGGGGCGCGCGTTCGAAGGCAATGTCGCTACGGTGGATGCGCGCGTGGACAGCGCCACCCGCGCGGTCACCGTGCGCGCGGCTTTCGACAATGCCGACCGCGCGCTGCGCCCGGGCATGCTGATGGACGTGCGCCTGTATCGGCCCGCCCGGCAGGCGCTGGTGATCCCGGAGATCGCGGTGGTGCAGGTGGGGCGCGACGCTTTCGTCTATCGCGTCGGCGTCGACGCCACCGTGGCCCGCGCCGACGTGCGCACCGGCGCGCGCCGCGACGGCCTGGTCGAGATCGTCGACGGCCTGCAGCCCGGCCAGCGCATCGTGGTCGAGGGCACCGGCAAGCTGCGTCCGGGCGTGGCCGTGGTCGATGCCGCCGCCGGC
>NZ_AQOI01000721.1:0-3104 GCF_000364665.1 Xanthomonas sp. SHU 199 | reverse complement strand
TGCGGCGCGCGCAGCGGCAGCGCCGCGGCGGACCTGGCGCGATGAAGCTGTCCGACGTCTCCATCACCCGGCCGGTGTTCGCCGCGGTGATGAGCCTGTTGCTGGTGGTGCTGGGGGTGATGGCGTACAGCCGGCTGACCCTGCGCGAGCTGCCGGCGATCGATCCGCCGATCGTGTCGGTGGAGGTGCGTTACCCCGGCGCCTCGGCGGCGGTGGTGGAGAGCCGCATCACCCAGGTGCTGGAGGACGCGCTGGCCGGCATCGAAGGCATCGAGACGATCCAGGCGCGCAGTTCCAACGGCGTGGCCGACATCAGCATCGAGTTCCGCGCCACCCGCGACATCGAGGCCGCCGCCAACGACGTGCGCGACGCGGTCAGCCGCGTGCTCGACCGCCTGCCCGACGAGGCCGACGCGCCGGAGATCGCCAAGGTCGAGGCCGATGCCGACGCCATCCTGTGGCTCAACATGAGCTCCAGCACGATGGATGCGCTGCAGCTGTCCGACTACGCCGAACGCTACGTGGTGGATCGCCTGTCCAGCATCGACGGCGTGGCCCAGGTGCGCCTGGGCGGGCGCCAGCGCTATGCGATGCGGATCTGGCTGGACCGCGACCAGTTGGCCGCGCGCGACCTCACTGTGGCCGACGTGGAGAACGCGCTGGCTCGCGAGAACGTCGAACTGCCGGCCGGCCGCCTGGAGTCGGCCGACCGCGACTTCACCCTGCGCGTGGAGCGCACCTACCGCGCGCCGGCGGATTTCGCCACGATTCCGCTCGGCAAGGGCCGCGACGGCTACGTGGTGCGGCTGGGCGACGTGGCCAAGGTGGAACTGGCCTCGGCCGAGCGCCGCGCCTACTTCCGCAGCAACGGCGTGCCCAACGTCGGCCTGGGCATCGTCAAGACCTCCACCGCCAACAGCCTGGATGTGGCCCGCGCCGCGCGCGCGGCCGCGCAGCAGATCCAGCAGACCCTGCCCAAGGGCACGCAGATCTTCGTCGCCTTCGATTCCACCGTGTTCATCGATGCCTCGGTGGAACGCGTCTACCACACCCTGATCGAGGCGGTGGTGCTGGTGCTGGTGGTGATCTGGCTGTTCCTGGGCAGCGTGCGCGCGGCGCTGATCCCGGCGGTGACGGTGCCGGTGTGCCTGGTGGCCGCGTTCATCGCGCTGTATGCGTTCGGCTTCTCGATCAACCTGTTGACCCTGCTTGCCCTGGTGCTGTGCATCGGCCTGGTGGTGGACGATGCGATCGTGGTGGTGGAGAACATCCAGCGTCGCGTCGACCTGGGCGAACCGGCGCTGGTGGCGGCGCGGCGCGGCACCGCGCAGGTCGCCTTCGCGGTGATCGCCACCACCGCGGTGCTGGTGGCGGTGTTCCTGCCGGTCGGCTTCCTCGAAGGCAACACCGGGCGCCTGTTCCGCGAACTGGCGGTGGCGCTGGCCGCGGCGGTGGCGATCTCCGCCTTCGTCGCGCTGACCCTGACCCCGATGATGTCGTCCAAGCTGCTCAAGGCGCACGCGCGCGAAAAGCCCAACCGCGTGCATGGCTGGGTCGAGGCGCGGCTGCAGGGGCTGAGCGCGCGCTATCGGCGCGTGCTTGAGCGCCACGTCGGCCGCGCCTGGGTGTTCGGCGCGCTGATGCTGGCGGCACTGGCGGCCAGTGCGCTGCTGGCACGGATGATTCCCTCGGAACTGGCGCCGGCCGAGGACCGCGGCTCGTTCCAGGTGATGATCGATGCGCCGGAAGGCGCCGGCTTCGACTACACGGTGGGGCAGATGCACCAGGTCGAGGCCATCCTCGACCGCCACCGTGGCGACGGCCAGCCGATCGCGCGCGCCAACCCGCGCGTGCCCGGCAGTTTCGGCGCCAGCGAGGAGATGCACACCGGCCGGGTCAGCGTGTTCCTGCGCGACTGGAGCGAGCGCGACGTGGCCACCGCCGACGTCGCCGCGACGCTGCAGGAAGAGTTGCGCGCCTTGCCCGGCGTGCGTGCGCGCACCCAGGTCGGCGGCGGCCTGGTCAACAGCCGCGGGCAACCGTTCCAGATCGTGCTCGGCGGCCCCGACTACGCCGAGATCGCGCAATGGCGCGACCGCCTGCTCGCGCGCATCGCCGACAACCCCGGGCTGGTCGGGGCGGACTCGGACTACAAGGAAACCCGGCCGCAGATGCGCGTGGAGATCGACCGCCAGCGGGCAGCCGACCTCGGCGTGCCGGTGACCGAGATCGGCCGCGCGCTGGAGACGCTGATGGGCGCGCGCCAGGTCACCACCTTCGTCGACAACGGCGAGGAGTACGACGTGATGCTGCAGGCCAGTCGCGACGGCCGCGCCGATCCGGCCGACCTGGCGGCGATCCGGGTACGCGCCGACAGCGGCCAGCTGATCCCGCTGTCCAACCTGGTGACCCTGCGCGAAGTCGCCGAGCCGGGCAACCTGCACCGCTTCAACCGCCTGCGTGCCATCACCATCAACGCCGGCCTGGCCCCGGGCTACCCGCTCGGCGAGGCGATCGCCTGGGCGCAGCAGGTGGCGCGCGAGGAACTGCCCGATTACGCGCAGCTCGACTGGAAGGGCGAATCGCGCGAGTACCAGAAGGCCGGCGGCGCGGTGCTGCTGACCTTCGCCCTGGCCTTGCTGATCGTGTATCTGGTGCTGGCGGCGCAGTTCGAGAGCTTCATCCACCCGCTGGTGATCATGCTGACCGTGCCCCTGGGCGTGCTCGGCGCGCTGATCGGCCTGGCGATCAGCGGCGGTACGCTCAACCTGTTCAGTCAGATCGGCATCGTGATGCTGGTCGGGCTGGCGGCCAAGAACGGCATCCTGATCGTCGAGTTCGCCAACCAGTTGCGCGATGCCGGGCGCAGCGTGCGCGACGCGATTGTAGAGGCCTCGGCGGTGCGCCTGCGGCCGATCCTGATGACCTCGCTGGCCACCGTGGTCGGCGCGATCCCGCTGGTGGTCGCCGGCGGCCCCGGATCGGCCAGCCGCGCCACCATCGGCATCGTGGTGATCTTCGGCGTGTCGGTGTCCACGCTGCTGTCGCTGTTCGTGGTGCCGGCCTTCTATGCGCTGCTGGCGCCGTACACGCGCTCGCCGGAC
>NZ_AQOI01000720.1:0-4674 GCF_000364665.1 Xanthomonas sp. SHU 199 | reverse complement strand
GCTGCGGCGCGCAGCGCGGCTGCTGCAGCAGGTGTACGAACTGCGCGGCGATCACTGCGCCACCGAAATGGCGCTGCACGAAGTCGCGCCCGGCCTGGCCCATGCGCTGGCGCCGTTCGCTGTCGCACAGGCGCAGGATTGCATCGCGCCAGCCGTCCACGTCGCCGGGCGTGAGCAGTTCGCCGCTGACCCCGGGGTCCAGCGTCTCCGCGGTGCCGCCGACGTGGCTGGCCAGCACCGGCACGCCGCTGGCCTGCGCCTCCACCGAGACCCGGCCGAAGGTTTCCGGCGCCAGCGACGGGAACGCCAGCATCGACATCGCGTTGTAGTAGGGCGTGGTGTCGTTGACCCAGCCAACGAAGCGGTGGCGCTGGCCGTGCGGCTGGGCCGCAGCCTGCGCCTGCAACTGCGCCGCGTCCGGTCCGTCGCCCAGCCACAGGCAGTGCAGCCGCGGCTCCTCCGCCATCGCCGCCCCAGCGGCTTCCAGCAGCGGGAAGATGCCCTTGCCGGCGTGCATGCGTCCGCTGTAGCCGAGCACGATCGCATCCTCGGGCAAGCCCTGCGCGGCGCGGATGGCACGGCCACGTTCCGGATCCGGGCGCAGCCGCTCCATGGTCACCGGGTTGTACAGCACCTGCACCAGCGCCTCCGGCACGCCGCGCTCCAGGTAGGCCTGGCGCGCGTAGTGCGACACCGCGAAGAAGCGCGCGGCCAGGCGCGGGATCGCATAGCCGGACAGCGCACTCATCGCCGGTGTGCGGTGGCGGAACAGCGTGACCGGGATGCCCAGCACGCGCCCGGCCAGCAGCAGCGGCCAGTATTCTTTGCCGAAGTTGCCCACCAGCCAGTCCGGCCGGCTGCGCCGCGCCACGCGCAGCAGCGGCCGGTAGCCGTCCGGGTCCAGCACGTTGCGGAAGTGTCCGACGTGCACGGTGATGCCGCTGCGGCGCAATTCGTCGGCGATCAGGCCGCCCTCGCAGGCGATGACCTCGACCTGGTGGCCGACGCCGGCCAGCGCCTGCGCCAGCGCCACGAAATGGGTGGCCGCGCCGGTGTTTTCGGGATTGGTGCCGACGAACAGGAATTTCATCCGCGCCGGTCCTCGTAGGCGGTGAAGGCGCGCAGCGCGAACTGCGGCAGCAGGTGGTGGCGCGCGACCTGGATGCGCGGGTAGCGCATGGGGTCCGAGCCTGCCGGGGCGCGGCCGCGGCGGGTGCTGGTGGCGGCGGTGTAGCCGGCCTCGCGCACCACGTCGGCGACACGGTCGTCCACATCGCCATAGGGGTAGCAGAACTGCGGCACCGCCTCGCCGAGCAGGTCCTCCAGTTCGCGCTTGCAGCCGCCGATCTCCTCGCGCAGCGCCGCATCGCTGCAGCCGGTCAGGTGCGGGTGCGAGCGGGTATGCGCGCCGATCTCCATGCCGCCGGCGCGCCACTGGCGCAGCTCGGCGAGGTTCATCAGCGGCTTCTCGATGCCCAGCTTCTGCGCATCCCACACGTTGTGGCGGCCGATGCAGCCGCTGACCATGTACACCGTGGCGGTGAAACCCAGCCGCTGCAGCACCGGCAGCGCCGCGTGCAGGTTGTCCAGGTAGCCGTCGTCCAGGGTGACCACCGCGATCTTGCCCTGGCGCTCGCCGCGCAGGTACGGCATGGCGTCGGACATGGACACGCCGCGGTAGCCCAGCCGCTGCAGCAGGCGCATCTGCCGGGCGAAGCGGCCCGGGCTCACGTACAGGCTGCGGTACACCTGCAGGTGCCGCGGCGCCTCGGCCACGTTGTGGTACATGAAGATCGGAATGCGGGCCGTGGCGGCGGTGTCGGAAGGCATCGGGGAACGGCTCTTTGGACGGAAGGGCGAGGTGCGGCGCGGGAGTCTACCGGGCCTGGCTTTCGCTGGTCTGTCGGGTAAAACCCTCAGCCGTAGACGATCGCGCCGCCGTGCAGGCCGCGGCCGGCGGCTATGCTGCGCTTCCCTTGCCGCAGGAGCCGCCGATGTCCGAGACCGCCGCTGCCGCCCCCTGGCGCGATCTGCAACTGCATCTGGACGGCATCGTGCTGCGGCGCTGGCGTGCCGAGGACCTGGATGCGCTGGTCCGCCACGCCGACGACGCCCAGGTGGCGCACGGGCTCAGCCGGCGCTTTCCGCATCCCTACACGCGCGCCGACGGCGAGGCCTTCCTGGGCGGGCAGGTGATCGACCTGAACGACCCGGTGCTGGCGATCGAGATCGGCGGCGAGGCCTGTGGCGGGATCGGCCTGCATGCAGCGGCGCAGCCGGCGCCGGAGCGGGCCGAGCTCGGCTACTGGCTTGGCCGCGCGCACTGGGGCCAGGGCCGGATGACCCGCATCGTCGCCGCCTACCTGGACTGGGCGGTGCCGGCGTTGCGCCTGCAGCGGATCGAGGCGTTGACGCTACCAGACAACCATGGCTCGGCGCGCGTGCTGCAGAAGAACGGCTTCGTTGAGATCGGCACGCGCCGCGAACTGTCGTTGCGCGATGGACAGCCGCGCGATTTGCGCCTGTTCGCGCGGACCGGGGCGGCTGCCTGAGTCGCGCGTCGCCCGTGCGAGCGACGCGCGCGGGCCACGGCTTCAGTAGGAAATGGTGGCCGAGGTCGCGGTGGTGTCCACCGCGTAGTTGCATTGCACGTCCAGGCCCGAGCTGTCGCTGTACGACACCCATGCCGGCGACGCCACACGCTGCATGCGGTAGTCGTAGACGCCGATCGCATCGAAGGTGATGCTCCCGTCCGGCGGATACTGGTCGCAGCTGTCCACCGCATAGACTTCCAGCGCACCGCCCACCACCAGGTGCGTCCGGGAATTGATGTCGTAGGTGGTGCTGAGCCGCACGCTCTGGCCGGTGGTGACGTTGCGCGTGTCGACGTTCCAGTTCGTGCAGGGCAGGCCGTTGTTGCAGGTGGCGTAGGTGTCGCCGACGATCCGGTCGCCGGCCCTGGCCGCGATGAAGTCGCTGTGCCACACCATGCCGTCCTGGCAGCAGTTCCAGCTGCTCAGGTCCCAGCTGTCGTTGTAGCCGCGGTAGCCGAGCACCGGTTGCAGGATCGTGGGATCGTCGCTCTGCATCCCCGGGAAGAAGTACACCGTCTGCTGCGCCACGTTGGTCGGGTTCTGCGGCACCGTCCAGCTGGCCACGATGCGCCCCATCTTGTTGCCGGTCACGTCGATGGCCGACTGTACCCAGTCGTGGGTGATCGGCGGCGGCACCGCGCCGCGCGCGCGCGCTGCCCGCAGCGCCGCGCCAGCGCGGATCGGCTGGCCGTCCAGGCCACGTCCGTCGGGGTGGACGCGGGTGCCGTTGGGGGTGAAGTTGTCCTGGTTGCAGGCCTGCGCCTGTTCGCGCACGCCATCGGCATGCTGCAGGGCGCCGTCGGCGAGCACGCGGTCGCTGCGATGGACCTGGCGCACGCAGGCCGGCGCGAAGTAGCCGAACGGCGTCTGGATGTAGTCGTCGGGGACGTTGGTGGGCTTGTGCGCGGCGGGCAGGGCGCCGACCCGCGCCAGGCGGGCGTCGGGCGCGGCGGTCTGGGCCAGTGCGCTGGCGCTCAGGCCGAGCAGGGGCAGCATCAGCAGCAGGGCGGCGTGCACGCAGCGGCGTGCGGACGAGGAAAACGGACGGATGTCGGAGTGCATGGGAATCGCCTTGTCGTGAGAATGCGGAGTGCGTTCTCGGGAGCCCGCGGAGCACGGCGCTGCGCGATGCGGCGGCGCAGGCCATCGCAGGTATCCCGTCTGCGAAGCGAATGGCACGGTGATGGTGGGTCGATGGCGCCTGCATGGTGGCGGAAGGAGCGGCGACAATGGACCCGATGCGCACGCCAGGCTTGTCGGATTTGCGCATGCGCTGCCGCGAATTCCGCACGGTGGAAGGCGGGAGCGAACCACTTCACGGTGCGGCCGGAATGCGGGTTGCGCTTTGCGGTGCATGACGTAGACAAGTCTCGGGGCCGCGCTGCGTCATGCCGGGGCAGCCAGTGGGGCGCGGATGAGCGAAAATCCCCGCAGCGCGCCGTCCCGGGCGCGCCCCGTGCGTTTTCCAGGAGAGTCCCATGCGTCATGCCCTTCGTTCCCGCTGTGCCGCGTCGGCGCGGTGCGCCTGCGCCGCGGGCGTGCGCCGATGACCTCGCCCTGGGGCAACCGCCCGCGCGGTGGGAATCCCCCCTCTCCCACCGGGAGAGGGGCCGGGGGTGAGGGTGCGGCGGCGACCAACCGCAACGAACTGCGCCTCTACGGCCTCAACGCGGTGCGCGCGGTGTACGCGCGGCGGCCGGAGGCGATCCGCAAGCTGTACCTGAGCGAGGCGCGGATCCCGGCATTGCAGCCGCTGCTGAAGTGGTGCGTGGCCAACCGGGTCGGCTACCGCGTGGTGGACGAGGCCGATCTGCACAAGCTCGCCGCCAGCAGCCACCACGAGGGCGTGGTCGCCGACGTGCTGCGCGTCGCGCCGCTGGCCCTGGCAGACTGGCTGCAGGCGCTGGCGCCGGGTCCGGCGCTGGCGCTGTGGCTGGATGGCGTGGGCAACCCGCACAATTTCGGCGCGATCCTGCGCTCGGCGGCGCACTTCGGCGTGGGCGCGATCCTGTTGCCGGAGCAGGCCGCACTGGCGCTGTCCGGTGCCGCCGCGCGCGTGGCCGAGGGCGGCGCCGAGGCA
>NZ_AQOI01000719.1:0-6993 GCF_000364665.1 Xanthomonas sp. SHU 199 | reverse complement strand
GCGCGCTCGGACGCCGAAGCCACCGCGCGTTCGGCGCAGGCCGACGTGCACCGCAGCGCGGCGCTGCGCGGCCAGGCCACCGCGGCACAGGCGCAGGCGGTGGCATCGGTGGAACAGGCGCAGGCCGCGCTCGACCTGGCCGAGCTGGATCTGCAGCGCACCCAGGTCCGCGCCACCGCCGACGGCTACATCACCAATCTGGAAGTGCGCGTCGGCGACTACGCCCAGGCCGGCAGTGCGCGCCTGGCGCTGGTGCGCGACGATGCGATGTGGGTCTACGGCTATTTCGAGGAAACCAAGCTGCCGCGGGTCCACGTCGGCGACCGCGCCGACATCCGCCTGATGAGCGGCGGGCTGATGCTGCACGGCCAGGTCGAGGGCATCGCCCGCGGCATTTCCGACAGCGACAATCCGACCGGCACCTCGCTGCTGGCCAACGTCAGCCCCACCTTCAACTGGATCCGCCTGGCGCAGCGCGTGCCGGTGCGCATCCGCATCGATCCGGCCAGCGTGCCGCAGGGCACCCTGCTCGCTGCGGGCATGACCGCCACGGTCAGCGTGCATCCGCGGGAAAACTGATGCCGCACCTATGGGGCCTCCAGCGATCAGGCAAGCTCACGTGTAGGATCGGTTTTCGGGGCAGCTCCAACAACGACGAAACGTCATTTGCAGGAGCGGCTTCAGCCGCGACGCGCATTCCTGCTACACCGCGTCGCGGCTGAAGCCGCGCCCACACGTTGCAAGGACAGATCCCGCCGAGCCGCGGCAACAACGGGTTGCCAGTGGCGCGCTCGCAGCGGCAGCAGACGCCTACCGCAGCAAACCAGCACAGCGCAGGCCTTGCATCTGCGCGCATGTTGTCGCCGCGGTCACCGCAGTCCTCAGTCCTTGGCCTGCCGATTGACGCCGAGGAAGCGCCCGGCGATCACCGCATAGCCGCTGCGCGACACCGTGCTGCCTGGGTCGAAGTAGGCATGCAGGGTCGGCTGCAGGTCCTGCGGCCCCTGGGTCACCGCGAAGCGCGCGTTGAGGATGCCGGCATCCAGCGCCAGCTGCACATAGCCGCGCAGGTTGCTCGGGATCGCCGCCACGTCCTCGATCGGCAGGCGCTGGTTGTTGTAGCTCACCGACAGGGTGCCGTCGAAGGCCAGCGCCTGCGTCTGCAGGCCCAGCGCCTGCACCAGCGAATACGCCAACTGCAGTTTGCTGACGGCGTCGTTGGGACGGAAATCGCCGGCGACCAGCCCCAGCACCGCGGCCTGGTTCTGCTGCAGGTCGCGCAGCACTCCGCCCTTGCCCACCGCCGCCTCGGCGAACGGATAGGCCGGGTCGTTGCGGCCGAGCCCGCTGAAGCTGGGCGTGGCCGGCAGCGCCTGGCGCACGCCGGCGCCCATCACCAGATAGCGCGCCAACTCCGCGCGCTTGAGCGGATTCTGCGGACGGAACAAGCCGTCGGCGTAACCGTCGATCAGGCGGTTGGCGACCGCGTACTCCACCGCGCCGCGATCGCGATCGCCGCTGGCGACGTCGTTGAGGCCGGTGTAGCCGCCGCTGCGCAGGAAATCCAGGGTGCCGCGCACCGTGCCCGGGGCCGCGATGCCGTTGCTGCCCTTGGGCGCCACCGGCACGCCGCTGATCGAGCCGATGCCGCGCACACTGATGGTCCAGGTGCCCGGCTTGCCCGGCGCACCGACACTGACCGTGCTGCCCAGCAACGGCAACGCCACCGGCGAGCCGTGGCTGACGCCGTCCGGATCGGTCAGCACCAGCGCCTGGGTGTTGGCGTCGATGGTGGCCTTGGCGCTGACCCAGGCGACGTCCTTGCCGACGGTGAACGCCTGCGTTTGCGGCGTACCCACCGGCGAGAACGCCACCTCGAACGGCTGGCTGCCGCCGGGCAGCACCAGCGCATTGCTGTAGAACGGATGCAGGGAATTGACCGTCTTGCCGAAGCCGCTGCGCTTCTTGCTCGCTTCCAACAGCGCGGCATAGGCATTCACGTAGCCCGCGCCAGCCTCCCAGTACGTGCGCCCGGGGATGTTGGTGGCGGTGCGTTCGAGCAGGTCCTTGACCTGGTCCGGAGTCAGGTCCGGGTTGGCCTCCAGCAGCAGCGCGACGATGCCGGCCACGTGCGGGGTGGCCATCGAGGTACCGCTCATGGTGGTGTAGAACGGCAGTTGCGCCGGCGCGATCAGCTTGCTGTCCTTGTCCGCGGCCAACGGCGGCAGCGCGCCGGTGGAATCGCGGGTGGAGACGATGTCCACGCCGGGCGCGGTGATCGTCGGCTCGTTGAGATAGGTCCAGGTCTTGCCGTCGGCCATGGTGAAGCTGCCGCTCTCGCCGCGCTTGCCGCGCGAGGAGAAGTCAGCCAGCGTGCCGTCCTTCTCGCCCGCGGCCACCGAGATCACCCACGGCGCCTGCGCGTACGGATTGTGGGTGTCCTCGTTGGGGCCGTCGTTGCCGGCGGCGAACACGCTGACGATGCCGCGCTTGTACAGCTCGTAGGTGGCGACGTTGACCGGATTCTGCGGATCGAACTTGCCGGAGGAGCCCCAGGAATTGCTGGTGACGCGGATCGGATCCTTGAAGCTGAACTGATGCGTGGCCGCATAATCCAGACCGCCGACCGCGTCCAGGATCAGCAGCACCGCGCCGGATCCGTAGCCGACCAGACTGGCGCCGGTCGCCACGCCGCGATAGGCGCCGTTGGACTGCGCGCCGGTGCCGCCGACCGTGCCGGCGCAGTGCGTGCCATGGCCGGAGCCGAGGTCGGTATTGGGCACGCCCTCCGCATAGGTGATCGGCAGCATCGCATCGACGTTGGCCAGGTTGGTGGTGCCCAGCACGTTCTGCACGACGCGGGTGCCGTAGGCGAGATCGCGATGGGTGGCATCGATGCCGGAATCGTTGATCATCACCCCGACGCCGCGGCCGCTGTAGGGCAGCGCGCGGCCGAAATCGCCGGGATTGCCCTGCGCGCGGTCCACGCCGGTCAGCTCGCGCGCTTCCTTGTTGAAATAGCGCAGCGGTGCGTTGTAGTAGATCGAGGCGACGTCGTCGCGCTGCGCCAGCGCTCGGATCTCGGCCGGCGTGGCCAGCGCGCCGGCGATCGGCAGCGTGCGCATGGTGATCCCGCGGGTGATGCCCAGCGCATGCAGCGCGGTGAGCTGCGAGGCCGAGACCGGCCCGGACTGATCGTAGGTGATCACGATCTGCAGTGCGTCGCCGGCCGGCGCAGCGGCGAGCTTGGCTTCCAGTACCTGGTCGAGATGGGCGGCGGCCAGGGCGTCGCCGCCGGCGAACACACCGCCGGCGAGGACGGCGCAGATACCGACGGCAAGAACGGGACGGCGAATGGACATTGCGGAATCTCCGGATCGTCGAAGCCCGTAGCGGGCGGTCACCGCAGCGTGCCGGGCGCGCCGATGCGCGGCCAATCCGGTATCGCACCCAGGCCGGCCGGGTGGAAACACTCAGCCGCGGCGCATGCAACTACCTCGGGATTGGAGGGTGCGCTCCCCTGTCGCCGCTCGCGGCAGTCGGCACTGCACGGCGAGCCACACGCCAGGGCATGCCACCCGATCCAGCGAACACCGCGGCTGGAACGGCAACAGAGTGCATTGCAGGCAGAGGGCGCCGACATGCGGCAAAAACAGGGTGCGGGAGCGGCGTGCCCGATCCGGCGCATCGGCGCGCGGTGCGGCCGAAAGGAATGCGGGACGTGCGGGGCCCATTCCGATTCCCGGACGCCATTCCGGGGAGCGGTGGAACCCCGCACGTCCAGCACGGGGGATCGCGGTGGCTGCCGACCACGCCGCCGAACGGCGACAGCGTGATCGAAGGCAACCGCGAAAACGTCAACGACAGCAGTCGATCGGACGGCGCTTCGCTTCGTCGAAGAACGATGGCCTCCGGACTGCATCGCAAGCACCGACACGGCGGTCGACTGCGCTTGCAGCGGATCGGGCGGACGCTGGCGTCCGCCCGATCCGGTCACTTCTTGCTGGCTTCGCGCAACGCCGAGTAAGCGTTGAGATAACCGGCGCCGACTTCCCAGGAGGCACGTCCCGCCATCGGTGTGGCGGTACGCTCGATCAGGTCCTTGACTTGGTCCGGGGTCAGGTTCGGATTGGCCTCCAGCACCAGCGCCACCACACCCGCCACATGCGGCGTGGCCATCGAGGTGCCGCTCATGGTGGTGTAGAACGGCAGCTGCGCCGGCGCGATCAGCTTTTCGTCCTTCTGCGCGGCCAGCGGCGGCAACAGGCCGGTGGAGGCGCGGGTGGAGATGATGTCCACGCCCGGCGCGGTGATGCTGGGCTGGTTGATGTGGGTCCAGCTCTTGCCGTCGGCGGTGGTGAAGGTATCGCGCTCGCCGGCCTTGCCGCGCGAGGAGAAGTCGGCCAGCGTGCCGTCGACATTGCCGGCGGCGACCGAGATCACCCACGGCGCCTGCGCATACGGGTTGTGGGTGTCCTCCTTGGGACCGTCGTTGCCGGCGGCGAACACGCTGACGATGCCGCGCTTGTACAGCTCGTAGGTGGCGACGTTGACCGGGTCGGCCGGGTCGAACTTGCCGGAGGAGCCCCAGGAGTTGCTGACGACGCGGATCGGATCCTTGAAGCTGTTCTGGTGCGAGGCCGCGTAGTCCAGGCCGCCCACCGCATCCAGCACCAGCAGCACACCGCTGGAACCATAGCCGACCAGGCTGGCGCCGGTCGCCACGCCGCGGTACTTGCCGCCGGACTGCGCGCCGCTGCCGCCGACCGTGCCGGCACAGTGGGTACCATGGCCGGAACCGGCGTCGGTGTTCGGCACGCCCTCCAGGTAGGTGACCGGCAGCATCGAGTTCAGATTGTGCAGGTTGGTGTTGGCCAGCACGTTCTGCACCACGCGGTCGCCATAGGCCAGGTCGCGGTGGCTGGCATCGATGCCCGAGTCGTTGATCAGCACGCCGACGCCGCGGCCGGTGTACGGCACGGTGCGGCCGAAGTCGCCCGGATTGCTCTGCGCGCGGTCGACCCCGGTGGCCTGGCGCGCGTCCTGGTTGAAGTAGCGCAGCGGGGCGTTGTAGTAGATCGAAGCGACGTCGTCGCGCTCGGCCAGCGCCAGGATCTCTTCCGGCGTGGCCAGCGCACCGGCGATCGGCAGGGTCTGCATGCTGACGCCGCGGGTGATGCCCAGGTCGTGCAACACGGTCAGCTGCGCCGCCGAGACCGGCTTGGACTGCTTGTAGGTGATGACGATCTGCAACTCGTCGGTCAGCGGCGTGCTGGCCAGCTTGGACTCCAGCAGGCTGTCCAGATGCGCGGCAGCTTCGGCCTTGCCGCCAGCGAAGACGCCGCTGGCGAGCACGGCGCAAATGCCGATGGCGAGTGCGGGACGACGGATGGGCATCTGGAATCTCCGGTTGGTGGGCCCGGGACGGGCGGGTGACTGCAGCCTGACGCGGCCGCGCGGTGGCGCCTATCCGGGATCGCCCCTACCCCGCATGGGTGGAAACACCCAGGGCCGCGTGCATCGCCCGTACGGATCGGTATGATCGGGACGAAGGCCGCTGCCGCGCGCCGCGGTGCCGGGCGGAACGCAGGCGCGGTGCACAGTGCCGGCACATGCAACAGGGGGTTTCAGATGCACACGATGTTCGCAAGGGTTTGCCTGCTGTTCTGCGCCGTCGCGGCGTGCGGCGGGCTCGCCGCGCAACCGCTGCCGGTGCAGGTGGACGTGAGCGGCAATGTGGCGACGGCGGCCATCGGCGCCGGCCCGCACCCGCTCGCGGAACTGACGCTGGAGTTCGACAACGCCAGCGGCCTCAGCCCGGCCAACCTCGGTCTGAGCGCAGAACTGCTGACCCCGGCCCAGGTCACGGCCTTGCTGCCGCGGCTGCCCAGCACGCAAACCGGCCAGGTGCCGTCGCAGTTGCCGCTGCTGATCACGGTGACACCGCCACCGAGCGGCGGCCTGACGTTCCGGCGCGTCGTGCATGTGGAGCTGCACACCCATGCGCTGGCCTATACCGCCGACAGCACCCTGCGCCTGTTCAAGGCCCCGGAGGGCGGCGATTTCCGCGACATCACCGATGAGATCGCCCCGGGCAGCGTCCGCGCCCGCGGCACCACCGGCGGCTTCTCGCAGTTCATCGTGCTCCACGACCTGCGCCCGACCGCCAACGTGGTGGCCGCCAAGCTGAGCCGGCTGCAGGCGCTGGTGGCGCAGCTGCCCGCCAACGAGGCGGCGCCGCTGGCCGCCATGCTGAACAGCGTACAGAGCGCCCTGGCCAATGCCGACTACACCGCCGCCACAGTCGCGCTGGACGGGTTCCGCGAGCAGGTGTCGTCGCGCGCCGGCCACGGCATCGCGCAAACCTGGAACGCCGGCATGAGCGCAGGCAACCCCGCCGGCGAACTGCTGGCCGGCGCCGCGACGCTGCGCTTCTCCATCGACTACCAACGTCTCTACGCGCCTTGAGCGCTGCGGGACCGGTCGCACCCAGCGCGACGGAGGACACGCCGCGATGCCCGCGCGCCTGACTGCCTACCTGCCCGACGCGCCGGCACCGACGCTGCTGCTCGCCGCCGGGCAGACCCTGGCGATCGGCCGCGCGGCCGACAACGCGCTGGCGCTGGAACACCCTTCGGTGTCGCGCTGGCACGCGCAACTGCAGCCGCAGGCCGAAGGCCACTGGCAGTTGCACGACCTGGGCAGCAAGAACGGCAGCTTCCGCGATGGCGTGCGGGTGGCCGCGCCGATCGCGCTGGAGACCGCGACCTGGCTGCGCTTTGGCGACATCTACGCCGAGTTCGCCCCGCTCAGCCCGGCCGATGCGGAACTGGCCGAACGCCGCCAGCGCGCCCGCTGCGATCGCGCCACCGCCCTCACCCAAGGGCTCGCCCAGATCGGCGGACTCGACGATCTGCTCGGCGCCAGCCTGGACGCGGTGGTCGAACTGGCCCAGGCCGAACGCGGCCTGCTGGTTCTGGCCGATTCGCACGG
>NZ_AQOI01000718.1:0-339 GCF_000364665.1 Xanthomonas sp. SHU 199 | reverse complement strand
CGCGAGGCCGCGCTGGCCGACGCTGCCGACGCCCTGCGCCAGGCCGCGCGCAACGTGGCCGCGGCGATCGCCCTGGGCCAGCGCCTCGGCGGCTCCCGGGCGCAATATTAGCCTTCGCGGTCGCCTTGACGCGGCGGCGAGCTGCAAGCCGCCGCGTTGGAATCCCGTGTGGGAGGGACTTCAGTCCCGACCCGATGGCCGATGGTTACCGCAGAGCCCCGCGAGGCCGCTGCCCCACGCGTCGCGGCTGAAGCCGCTCCCACATGTGGGTATGTCGCCAGCGGACGTGCCACGTGCAGGCAGGCCTTGTGGGAGGGATTTCAGTCCGGACCCGATGAC
>NZ_AQOI01000717.1:0-1820 GCF_000364665.1 Xanthomonas sp. SHU 199 | reverse complement strand
CGCGCCGCCGCGCCGCCGTCTTCGCCCTCGCAGACGCCGAGCGCGCCCGCCGCGGCCGCGACTGGCATGGCGGCGACGCTGTACACCGGCGATGGCCATCCGCGCCTGCCGGATGGGGTGGCGGTGGATCCGTTCGCGCAGGCGCAGGGCACGCCGCCGGGCACGCTCAATCCGCGCGACGTGGCCAAGTCCAAGCGCCTGCTCGAACGGCCCAACCCGATCGACTACCGGTCGACCCGTTTCGACAAGGACTGGGCCAGCGACGGCACCCTCGGCGACGTCGCCGTGCAGGGCATCGACCGGGCCATCAAGCAGCTGTTGCCCAAGAACACCCATCAGTCGGCGGTGGCGCGGCCGCCGCCGGACGTGCGTTTCAATCCGGCGCTGCACGAGCGCGCCAGCGACCTCGGCAGCGAGGCCACCGGCGATGCCTACAAGGCCGCGCCGATCGCCTTCGAAAAGGCGCCCGGGTTGGATGGCGAAGCCAGCCGGCGGATTCGTCAGGCCCTGGCCGACTTGCAGCAACGCCGCGGCGCCTGCCCGGCGGCGCAGCGCGCGCGCCTGCTGGCGCCGGTGCAGCAGCACCTGGATGCGCTGCTGCAGGTGGAAACCGCCATGGCCAAGGGCGCCGACCCGATCCGCGCGCAGCAACTGCTGCCGCGCGAGGCCGACAGCGCCTACGACCTGGCGCGGCGCGCGCTGTGGTACGCCGATCAGAAGCTGGCGGCGTGTGCGCCGTAGGTGGGCGTGCAGGTCGGAGGACGCATGCAATGGTCGTCGCTGCTTGAATCGCGAAGAGCGGAGGCCGCGAGCGATTCGACCTTGGCAGCAGTCGGGACTGAAGTCCCTCCCACAGTGCGCCCAGACCGTGTGCTGCACGTTCTTGTAGGAACGGCTTCAGGCGCGACGAGCGAAGGCGGTGCGCTATCCGGCCGCTGAAGCAATCGGGACCAACGACCCGCCCACGATGTTCCAGCCAGCGTGCCGCATGCCCCTGTGGGAGGGACTTCAGTCCCGACGCGTGGAGTCTGGTGCCATCGTGGTGTGCAGGAGCCTGGTCGCGGCTGGAGCCGCTCCTACCCAGACCCGTGTCGGAAACAGCGCCGGGCGACAGGCCGTCACCTGCGTCCACGCGCGCTGCGCGATGATGCGCGCCCGCCCTATCCGAGTGTGTTGTCGATGTCGCTTGCCCGTGCCGTGCTTTGCCTGCTGCTGTGCTGTGGCGTTGTCGCCGACGCGGCAGCGCGCACGGTGTACCGCTGCGTGCGCGACGGCACGGTCAGCCTGGCTACCGCGCAGGAACCTGGTTCGCGCTGCACCCCCAGGGAACTGGACGATGCGGCGATCGCCACGCCCAATCTGTGGGGCAACCTCGGCGTGTTCAGCGGCACCCTGTACGAGCGCGAGCAGGACGGGCAATTGGTCTACTCCACGCGCAATCTGCCGGGCTCGCGGCCGTATCTGCGCTTCACTGCGGTCACGCCGCCGGGAGAGGTGGCGCATCCCGGGCTGGGCAAGCTCGGGGCGCCGCAACTGCAGGCGCATGCCAAACAGTTCCGCGCCGCGGCGCGCGCCACCGGGGTCGACGAGCCGTGGCTGCGCGCGATCGCGCATGCCGAGAGCGGCTTCGATGCCGCCGCGGTCTCGCCCAAGGGCGCGCAGGGGGTGATGCAACTGTTGCCCGAGGTCGCCAGGGAGTACGGCGTGCGCGATCCGTTCGCGGCCGACCAGTCCATCGACGGCGGCGCCCGCTACATGCGCGTCTTGCTGCGCCGCTACGCCGGCGATCGGGTGCTGGCCGCGGCGGCCTACAACGCCGG
>NZ_AQOI01000716.1:0-7847 GCF_000364665.1 Xanthomonas sp. SHU 199 | reverse complement strand
GTGGCGCGCTACGGCGGCGTGCCGCCGTACGCGGAGACCCGCGCGTACATCGACAAGGTGATGGCGCTGTACCAGCGCTACCGCCTCGCGATGGGGATGGCCGTGGAGACGCCTGCGCGATAGCGGTGGCGCCCACCGCCGGCGTCGACGGGGGCGCAGGCGGACGCGGCGTGGCCGCGGTGCCGCCCGCGGCGGCTCAGAGCGCGACGGCCTCCGCCTCGGCTTCGGTCGTCGCTTGCGCGTGTGGCGCTGTCGGCGCCGCGGCCGGCGCCGCATACAGATCCAGCAGCAACAGGGTCACGCCATTGGTCCAGCCGAAGCCGTCCTGCAGCGCGTACTCGCCGCCGCCGCCGCCCTTGGCCTGCGCGTCCACGCCGTACTTCTCCACCAGCTTGTGCTGCTGCGCGAACAGCGCCTGCACCCGCGCCAGGAAGCGGCTGCCGATGCGCTGCGCCAGCGCGTCCTGGCTGTAGCGGCGCAGGCCGTCCACGGCGATCCACTGCAGCGGCGCCCAGCCGTTGGGTTCGTCCCACTGCTGGCCGGTGTGCAGGCGCGTGGTCGCCACGCCGCCGGGGCGCAGCAACTGCGCCTGCACGGTGTCGGCGCTGCGCTTGGCCCGTGCCGGCGAGGCGACCCCGACGAACAGCGGGTACAGCGCCGCGGCGGTGACCTGGTCGCGCAGCCGGCGCTGCTGCCAGTCGTAGTCGGCGTAGTAGCCGGCATCGCTCCACAGGTGCTTGTCGATCGCGGTCTTGCGCGCGCTGGCCAGGGCCGCGTAGTCGGTATCGCAGCCGGCCGCGCCGGGGTTCTTGGCGCAGGCCAGGGCCAGGGTGCTCTCCAGGTGGTAGAGCAGGCTGTTCAGGTCGACCGGGACGATGGCGGTGGTGCGGATGCTGGCCAGGGTCTTGCGGTCGCCGAGCCAGCGGCTGGAATAGTCCCAGCCACTCTCGGCGCCGGCGCGCAGGTCGCGGTAGACCTCGGCGGCGGGGCGGTCCTTGGCCTCGGCGGCGGTGCGCACGTCGTGCAGCCAGGCTTCCGGGCGCGGCGTGTCGCGGGCGTCCCAATAGCGGTTGAGCAGGCTGCCGTCGGCCAGCCGCACCACGTGCGCATGCGCGCTGCCCGGGGCCAGGGTCTGCGCGCCTTCCATCCAGTACGCGTATTCCTTCTGCAACTGCGGCAGGTAGCGCGCGTAGGCGGCATCGCCCTCCACCTTGGCTTGCAACTGCACCATGTGCGAGAAGAACGGCGGCTGCGAGCGGCTCAGGTAGTAGGTGCGGTTGCCGTTGGGGATGTGCCCGTAGGTGTCGATCAGGTAGGCGAAGTTGTCCAGCATCTGCCGGCTGCGTTCGTGCTCGCCGCTCTCCACCAGGCCGAGCATGGTGAAGTAGGAATCCCAGTAGTAGACCTCGCGGAAGCGCCCGCCCGGCACCACGTAGGGGTGCGGCAGCGACAGCAGGCTGCTGTAGGCCGGCACGTCGACCTGGCGGCGCACCAGCAGCGGCCACAGCGCGTCGATGTGCTCGCGCAGGCCGGTGTCCTGGCGGATCGCCTCGGTCTGCACCGGGCCGGATTCCTCGAAGTTGGCGGCGACGAAACGGCGCAGGTCGAAGCCCGGCTGCTGGCGCTGCGCCAGATAGTCGGCGTTGATCAGTGCCGGGTCGCGCAGCGGCAACGCGTCGACGAAGTGCTTCTGGTCGTCGAACAACTCCTGCTGCTGCACCGCCTGGAACAGTTCCGGGTAGGCCAGGTCGGGCGTCTGCGGCGGCGGTGCCGGCGCGGTCAGCGTGGTCGCGGGCGCGGCCTCCGCCATGGCGGTGTCGGCGGTGCCCAGCAACAGGCCGAGCGACAGGCTCAGCAGCGGGGTGCAACAGGGAGGAGCGGCATGGCTCATGTCGGGTCCAGAGCAGGATGCGTGCGGCATGGTAAACGACCGAAGCGGAGACGGGGGCGCGCGGCCGGATCCGGTGCGTGGCCCACCCGATCCTGCCCTGGCGGCCGCGCGCCGCCCGGCTCGTACCGGTGAGGGACCACAACGCCTGGGGGCATGCAAGAACGGGGCCGCTGGGGCGGCGTGGCTGCTCGTCGCCGGGTCAGCCGGAGCACGTCATCTGCAGAATGGTTGGCGCCGCTCGCCCAGAGCGGGGCGGCTGGGCGTTCAGCGCGCCGCCAAGGCCGGTGCGCGTAGGTGCTTGCCCGCTGCCGATCAGGGAGCTGGGGCGGCAGCGCGCCACGTGCGCCGGCGGTCGCCGGTCGGCGATCCGCCCGCAGGTCAGGCCGACTGCTGCGGTCGCTGGCGGTCCTTCTCCGCGCTGAGCGCGGCCTCGGCGCGCAGGAACACCTGCCCGATCGGCTCGTCCGCCCGCGTGGCCTGGGCGTCGCCGACCAGCACGGTCAGCCCGAGCGCCTGCTGCCGCGCGGCGATCTCGCGCAGGCCGCGCAGCTTCTGCTCGGCGTCGGCGCCGTGCAGCATGACGATGAATTCCGCGCTGTCGGTCGCCCGGTCCACACTGTCGGCGGCGCCGTCGTCCTGCACGTAGCTGGCCAGGGTGCGGTCGAGTTGCTGCAGGCTGCTGCCCAGCAGGCGTTCGCTCTGCCGCTCGGCCAGCGCGGCCAGTTCCTGCACTTCTAGGATCACCACCCGGTAGCGGCCGCCGGTGCCGGAGTCCGTGTTGTCGCCAACCGGGTGCGCTTGCAGGAGCGCCTCGCGTTGACGCTGCAGCGCATCCCGGCGCGCGTCGAGCAGGCGCATGGCCGTGCGCGCCAGCGCGCGCAGGCCGTCGCGCTGGGCGTCCTTGAGTTCGCGCGGCGTGGTGTCCAGCACGCACACGGTGCCCAAGGCGATGCCCTCGTCGGTCACCAGCGGCATGCCGGCATAGAAGCGCGCGCCGATGTCGCCGCGGACCACGGAGATGTCGGCGAACCGGGGGTCGTCGGCGAGGTCGGGCACTTCCATCAGTTGCTTGGGCTCACGGATCGCGTGGTCGCACACCGCCTGGCTGCGCTCGGTCTGCGGCACCTCCAGGCCCATCCGCGCCTTGAACCATTGCCGGTCGCGATCCACCAGCGACAGCAGCGCGATCGGGGTGTCGCACAGGGCGGCGGCGATCTGCACGATGTCCTGGTAGGCGTCCTCGGGCAGGCTGTCGACGATGTGGTAGCTGTCGAGGACACGCTGGCGCTGGGCTTCATCGGTCATGGGCGGCGTCGGGTCTGGCGCGGATCGCGAGGCGCAGCACCATACCGCAGGGCGTGGCGACGTCGCGTGGACAAGCGCACAAGCGTGACGTGGTGCACGCTCGAGTCTTTTGCCGCGCACGAGCAATCAGCGCCGATGGTGGGCGTGCGTTGTGCAAAGGAAGGTCAAATCGCCGTGATAGGATGCGCCGCGTTTCGCTCTGCCATCCCGGTAGCCCACGGTGCATCACGCATGCAGCGATCTGCGATGCCGGTTTGCACGGTGGCTGCCGCATGGTCCGCCTGTACTCCTTCTGCAAGGGAGTGCGCCGCCACTTCGCAAGGACGATTCCCATGGCTCTACCCGACACGCGCCGTTTCCGCACCTGCCTCGCTTTCCTGCTCGCACTCTCGCTGTTGCCTGGGGCTGCGTCTGCCAGCAGCGTGACCGGCACCATCAAGGACCTGTCGGTCCGTGCGACCGACGGCGTGCACTACGTCGTGATCAATGGCACACCGACGCAGCGTCCGGCCTGCGCGGCGAACACCACGTACTACATGATCAAGGACGAGGCCTCCGATACCGGAAAGGCGCAGCTGGCGATGCTGCTGTCCGCCTACATGGCCGGGAAGCCGGTCTGGATCGAAGGGGCCGGCGCCTGCACGCGCTGGGGCGACGGCGAAGACGTTCGCACGGTGAGCTTTCACTGAACGTGGCGATTGGGCAGCACGGTGGTTGCCGCCGGCGCATGCATGCTGACGCGGTCCCGCGACGATCTTGAAGCAGACCATGCCGGGGCGCGGCATATCTTTGGTGCGGATGAGCGTGCCAAGCGAAGCGTGACGTCGACACGCTCGTGAGGTCGCGCCCGAAGTTGCTTCTACAAGGGCGGTGAACCAGGGGCTGGCTCCAGTTGCAGGAGCGGGGCGTGTCCGGCATATCGCGGGAATCGGCGGGACATGGCGATCAGCCGGCGGCACCGACGCCGAGCGCGCGCAGCTGCGTCTGCAGCGTGGCGGCGTTGTCGAGGGCGTGGCCGAGCGCGGTGTTGTCGAAGATCACCCAGGTTTCGCCCGTGCGTGGCGTGGCGGCGACGACGCGCTCGGTCAGGCCGCGCAGCGTGTCGTCGGCGTAGGCGCTGTAGTAGAGGCGCGGCGCGCCGTGCCAGCGCCAGTAGGCCGGCGCCGCCGCACCTGCCGGTTGCGCAGCGCTGGCAGTCAGGGCCGGGTCGGTGGCCACGCGCGCGATGTGGTGGCGCTGCCACAGCGCCTCGGCGCGTGCGTCGAACCAGCTGATGTGGCGCGGTTCGCAGGCGATGCCGCGGTGCCAGTGGCGCCGCAGCATCGCGAAGAAGGTGGCGGCGGTGCGTGCATCGAAGGCCAGGCTCGGCGGCAGCTGCACCAGCAGGCAGCCGAGCCTGTCGCCGAGATGGCCGACCTCGTCGAGGAAGGTCTGCAGCAGCGGCCCGACGCGGGACAGGCGCGCGTCGTGGGTGATGGTGCGTGGCAGTTTGGCCGAAAAGCGGAACTCCGTCGGCACGCTGTCTGCCCAGCGCTGGTAGGTGCTGGCGCAGTGGGCGCGGTAGAACGTGGAATTGATCTCGACCGCGTCGAAGCGGGTGGCATAGCGCGCCAACTGGCTGGCGCCGTCGCCGACCAGGCCGCGCTGCGTGCTGGCGATCGACCAGCCGGCGCAGCCGATGCGGATGCGAGGAGTGGTGCCGCGGCGGGGAAAAGCGGTCGGCATCGGCGAGGGCAGGCGAGGGCAGGCCTGTCGGATACCAAGCGTTGCGACCAGGCGCCGTGAAGGACAGGCGCGGCGCGCCGCCTTGGCGATCCATGCGTGACCCGCGCGCATGCCAGGGAAGGTCGATGCCTGCAGCCTGCGCGTTCACTCACTGTCGTCGCATGTCGCATCGCGCGAGGGCGATGCGTTGCGATGGCGCCGACGCCCCATGCTGGCGTCGGCGCATGGCGCATGGCGGGGCAGCCCCGCCATGCGTGTGCGGCGTTACGGCTTGGCCTTCGCCTTGACCGGCTGGCCGTCGCTGTCCAGCACCTGCACCTCGCCCAGCTTCAGCGCACGCACCGGCGCTTCGATCTGCTTGAGGTCGCCGACGATCACCCAGGTCATCGCCTGCGGCGCCACGATCTCCTTGATCGCCGCTTCCGCCGCCGGCTGGTCGACCGCTTCCAGGCGCGTCTTCAGCGTCTGCACGTAGTCGTCCGGGCGGCCGTACTGGACGATGCCTTCCATCGCGCCGAGCACCGCACCGGTGGTCTCGAAGCTGCCCGGCAGGGCGCGCACGCGCTGTTCCTTGATCTTGGCGATCTCGGCGGCGGTCAGCGGCTTGTCGCCGACCACGGCCTTGGCTTCCTTGAGGATCTCGGCGGCCGATTCGGCGGTCTTGTCGGTCTGCACCGGGGCGAAGAACAGGAACGGGCGCTGGCCGATCGCGTCGATCATGAAGCTGTTGGCGCCGTAGGCCCAGCGCTTGTCCTCGCGCAGGTTCATGTTCAGTCGCGAGGTGAAGGTGCCGCCGAAGGCGCCGTTGGCCACGCCGATCGCCAGGTTGTTCGGCGCCTTGGTCGAGGGCGCCAGCAGGCCGGCCAGGATCAGCGACTGCGGGGCGTCGTCGCGGTTGATCAGGAACACGCGCGGCTTGGGCTGCGCGGCCACCTGCGGCAGGCTCTTGGTCGGGCGCTTGCCGGCCGGGGCCTGCCAGTCGCCGAACGCGGCATCCAGCTGCGGGATGATCTTGGCCAGGGTGGTATCGCCGGCGACCAGGATGCGCACGTTGTCCGGACGCAGCCAGTTGTTCTGGAACGCGCTCAGATCGCCCGCGGTCAGGCTCTTGATCGCCGCCTCGGTGCCGGTGCCGGTGAGCGGCACGCCGTACGGATGGGTGGGGCCGTACAGCAGCGGCGGCAGGGTGCGCAGCGCCAGGCCCTGCGGCTGGGTCTTCTCCTGCGCGATCGAGGCCAGCCACTGGCCGCGGATGCGCTCGATGTCGTCGGCCTTGAACGCCGGGTTGCGCACGATGTCGGCGAACAGCTCCAGCGACGGCGCCAACTGGTCGTTGAGCGCGTTGAGCGAGGCGTCGCAGCTGTCCAGTTCGCAGGACACGCTGGTCATCGCGCCCAGGCGCTGGCGGCGCTGCGCCACGTCCACCGAATCCAGGTTGCGGGTGCTCTCGTTCATCAGCGCCGCGGTGAAGTTGGCGGTGCCGAGCTTGCTGCCGCGGTCGGTCGCGTAACCGGCATCGAACAGCATCTGGATCTGCGTGACCGGGATGGTGTGGCGCTCGGCCAGCACCACCTCGATGCCGTTCTTGAGCTTGCCGCGCTGCAGCTGCGGGAAGCTCAGGCTCGGGAACTGGCTGGTCTCCGGCACGCCGGCCGCGCGGTCCACCTGCGACTTGCCGACGCTGTAGTTGCTCTTGGCCGGCACCTTCGGCGCGGGCTTGCCCGGGGCCGCCGGCAGCGGCTTGACCGCCTTGTCCTCGGCCGCCGGATCGAAGCCTTCCGGCGCCGGCAGCACGGTCAGCAGGTAGTCGCCCTTGCCGAACCAGGTGTCGGCGGCCTTGCGCACGCTGGCGACGGTGGCGTCCTGCGCGCGCTCAAGGTCCTTCTTGTAGGCGCCCGGATCGTTGCGGTAGACCTGGCCCTCGGCCAGTACCGTGGCCTTGCCGCCGAAGCCGCCGACCTTCTCCAGGCCGCGCACGAAGCCGGCGCGGTAGCCGACCTGCGCGCGCTGCAGTTCGTCGGCGGTGGGGCCTTCGGCGAGGAACTTCTGCAGTTCGTCGGCGATGGCGGCCTCGACCTTGGCCGGGTCCACGCCTTCCTTCACGTCGGCGGTGATCTGCAGCTGGCTGGCCAGCGCGAACGACTGCAGGCCGGCGGAGACGTCGTCGGCCAGCTTGTCGCGGTAGACCAGGCGCTGGTACAGGCGGCTGGTCTTGCCGCCGCCGAGTACGGTGGTGGCCAGGTCCAGCAGCACCGCGTCGTCGGTGCCCAGTTGCGGCGCCACCCAGGTGCGGTAGATGCGCGGCTGCGCGACGTGGTCGTGCTGCACGCCGCGGGTCTGCTTGGCCAGCGGGGTGATCCACGGCTGCTGGCGCGGCACCGGGCGGCCGGCGGGGATGTCGCCGAAGTACTGCTCGGCCTTGGCCTTGGCCTGCGCCACGGTGATGTCGCCGGCCAGCACCAGGGTGGTGTTGGCGGCGCCGTAGTTGTCGTGGAACCACTGCTTGACGTCGTCCAGCGAGGCCGCGTCGAGGTCGGCCATCGAGCCGATGGTGTCGTGCTGGTACGGGTGGTTGGCCGGGAAGATGTTGGCCAGGATGTTCTCGTCGACGCGGCCGTAGGGGCGGTTCTGGCCCTGGCGCTTCTCGTTCTGGACCACGCCGCGCTGGGTGTCCAGTTCTTTCTGGCCGATCGCGCCGAGCAGGTGGCCCATGCGGTCCGATTCCATCCACAGCGCGGTGTCCAGCGCGGTGGTCGGCACGGTCTCGAAGTAGTTGGTGCGGTCGAACCAGGTGGTGCCGTTCATGTCGGTGGCGCCGACCTTCTCGAACGGCTGGAAGTAGGTGCCCTTGTGGTTCTCCGAGCCGGAGAACATCAGGTGCTCGAACAGGTGCGCGAAGCCGGTCTTGCCGGCCGGCTCGTCGCCC
>NZ_AQOI01000715.1:0-451 GCF_000364665.1 Xanthomonas sp. SHU 199 | reverse complement strand
CGTGGGGCCTGCGCCGCCGTTCGCGCCGGCCTGCGCCGGGTCCAGCCGGAACACCGCCGCCGCCTCGCCGAGCCGGCGGCCCTGGTCTTCCAGCGCCCGCGCCGAGGCGCTGGCTTCCTCGACCACGGCGACGTTCTGCTGGATCGCCTGGTCCATCTGCGCCACGGTGCGGCTGACCTGCTCGATGCCCATCGACTGTTCCTGCGAGGCCGCGGCGATCTCGCCGATGATGTCGGTCACCCGCTGCACCGAGGCCACGATCTCCTGCATGGTGCAACCGGCCTGGTCGACCAGGGCCGAACCTTCGCTCACGCGGCCGACCGAGTCGTCGATCAGCGTCTTGATCTCCTTGGCGGCGTTGGCCGAGCGCTGGGCGAGGGTGCGCACCTCGGTGGCGACCACCGCGAAGCCGCGGCCCTGTTCGCCGGCGCGGGCGGCTTCCACCGCGGCA
>NZ_AQOI01000714.1:0-514 GCF_000364665.1 Xanthomonas sp. SHU 199 | reverse complement strand
ATGTCGGCGATCTTCTTCGACGAGGCCTCGATGCCGTTCATGGTGGTGACCACCTGGCCGACCACCTGGCCGCCCTGGGAGGCCACCGCGGCCGCGCCGGTGGCGAGCTGGTTGGCCTGGCGGGCGTGCTCGGCATTCTGCTTGACCGTGGAGGTCAGCTCCTCCATCGAGGCCGCGGTCTCTTCCAGGTTGGCCGCCTGTTGTTCGGTGCGGCGCGACAGGTCGTCGTTGCCGGCGGCCAGTTCGGTGGTGGCGCCGTGGATGCTGCGCGCCGCGGTCTGGATGCGGCCGACGATGTCGGCGAGCTGGTCGGCGGTGGTATTGGCATCCTCGCGCATCCGCGCGAACACGCCGTGGAAGTCGCCGTGCATGCGCGCGCTCAGGTCGCCGGCGGCGATGGCCTGCAGCAGCGTCGACAGCTTGCCCAGGTTGCGGTCGCTGACCTCCATCATCGCGTTGAGGTCCTGCACCATCAGCCGGAAGTCGTGCTGGAACCGCCCGGCGTCGCCGCGCA
>NZ_AQOI01000713.1:0-9576 GCF_000364665.1 Xanthomonas sp. SHU 199 | reverse complement strand
CAGGCTGGCCTTGGCCGCGTCCATCGACTCGTGCAGGACCGCGCGGCTACCGGGCAGGCGGCGGGCGTCGCGGCGCAGGTCGCCGTTGGCGTACTCGTTGAGCACCGCGATGGCGTCGACGATCGCGTCCAGGTGCTCGAACATCATGCGGTTGATGCTCGCAGCCAGGTCGCCGTACACGCCGGGGAAATCCTCCGGCATGCGGTGGGACATGTCCTTGTCGGCGTGCAGCACGGCCATCCGTGCGGTCTCGCTGGAGAAGCGTTCCAGCATCCGGATCATCTCGCCGGTGGCGCGCAGCATCTCGCCGGTCTCGTCGCGGCCGGGATTGTCGATGCGCACGCTGAGGTCGCCGCGCGACACCGCGCGGATCGCCTCCAGGCTGCGCGATACCGGTCGCAGCACCGAACTGCCGATCAACCAGTTGATGCCGAAGGTGAGCAGCACCAGGATGCCGCCGGCCAGGGTCATCACCCCGGTGAAGACCAGCGCCTGCGCCTGCACGTCGTCCATGTACACGCCGGTGCCGATCACCCAGTGCCAGGGCGCGAACGCGGCGTTGTAGGAGATTTTTTCGACCGGCTTGTCGCTGCCGGGCTTGGGCCACAGATAGTCGACGTAGCCGCCGCCGGCCTCGGCCACCTTCACGAACTCGCGGAAGATCGGCTTGCCGTCGGCACTGAGCACCTGGCCGATGTCCTTGCCGACCAGGTCGTGGCGGGTGGGATGCATCAGCATGGTCGGGTGCAGGTCGTGCACGTAGAAGTAGTCCACGCCGTCGCGGGCGCGCATCGATTCCAGGGTGCGCAGGGCGGTGCGCTGCGCCTCGGCCAGCGGCATGCTGCCCTTGTCCACCTCGGCCGCATAGGCGCGCACAACGCCCAGCGCCAGCTCGATCTGGCTCTTCAGTGCCTGCTCGCGCGTGTTGCGGATGTCCAGGTACTGCATGCGCGCGGCAATCACCGCCAGCAGGACGATGCCGGCACCCAGCAACAAGGTCTGCCAGAGGAACTTGCGGCGCAGCGGCAGATCCGAGAGGCGGGTGAGCAACGAGCGAGACGACATCGACCTGATCCTTGGAGAGGTTCCCAAAGGTTTAACGGCTCCGGGAACGGGGAAATTGAGCGTGCGGCGCGACCGATCCGTAGACAATCCTCGCGCTGGCGCGGCGGTCAAAAAAATCCCCGGCGCGAAGGCCGGGGATGGGGGGATGCAGCGACAGGCCGGGCCTGTCTCAGAACTCCTGCCAGTCCGAATCGGCCAGGGCCGGCTCGACCTTGCGGGCACGCACCGCCGCCGGCTTGGCGGCGGCGACGGCCGCAGGCTTCTTCGCCGGCGCTGCCGGCCGCGGCGCGGACACGGCCTGCGGCGCGTGGACCGCGCTGGCCTGCGCCGACTGCTCGACGCGGAAGATCGACACGGCCTCGATCAGCTGGCCGGCCTGTTCTTCCATCGAACGCGCGGCGGCGGTGGCTTCTTCGACCAGCGCGGCATTCTGCTGAGTGGTCTCGTCCATCTGGGTGACGGTCTGGTTGACCTGCTCGATGCCGGCCGACTGCTCCTGCGAGGCGGCGGCGATCTCGCCCATGATGTCGGTGACGCGCTGCACCGAGGCGACGATTTCGGTCATGGTCTGGCCGGCCTGGCGCACCAGGGTCGAGCCGTTGGCCACCTGGCTCACCGACGCGTCGATCAGGCCCTTGATCTCCTTGGCGGCGTTGGCCGAGCGCTGGGCGAGGGTGCGCACTTCGCTGGCGACCACCGCGAAGCCGCGGCCCTGTTCGCCGGCACGTGCGGCTTCCACGGCGGCGTTGAGCGCCAGGATGTTGGTCTGGAAGGCGATGCCGTCGATGACGCTGATGATGTCGGCGATCTTCTTCGAGGACGCCTCGATCCCGCTCATGGTCTGCACCACCTGGCCGACCACACTGCCGCCCTGCGAGGCGACCGTGGCGGCGCCGCCGGCCAACTGGTTGGCCTGGCGCGCGTGCTCGGCGTTCTGGCGCACGGTGGAGGTCAGTTCCTCCATCGAGGCGGCGGTCTCTTCCAGATTCGCCGCCTGCTGCTCGGTGCGGCGCGACAGGTCGTCGTTGCCGGCGGCGATCTCGCCGGCGGCGGCATTGATCGCGTTCGCCGCCTGCTGGATGCGGCCGACGATGGCCGCCAGCTGCTCGGCGGTGGCGTTGGCGTCGTCGCGCATGGTCGCGAACACGCCCTGGAAATCGCCATGCATGCGCGCGGTGAGGTCGCCCTGCGACAGCGCGGTCAGCAGCCTGGACACTTGGCCGATGCTGTCGCCGTTGGCCTGCAGCAGGCCATTGAGCTGCTGCGCCAGCTGCAGGAAGAAGCCGTGCTTGCCTTCGATGCCGACGCGCCCGCTGAGGTCGCCCGCGGCGGCCTCGCGCACGATCTTGGCCACTTCCTGCTCGACCTGCGCTTCCAGGGTGCGGTCGCGCGATTCGCAGACAAAGCCGATGTGCGTGCCGTGCTGGTCGCGGATGGCGGTGATGGTCTGGGCGACGCGCGCGTCGACGTAGGCCATCTCGCGTTCCATCACCCCCTTCTTTTCCAGTTCCGCCAGGGTCTTGGGATCGTGCTGGTTGCCGTACTCCAGCACCGTCACCGGCGAGCCGACCAGCGGCAGGCTCGAATCGAAGGCCGGCGCCACCGAGTGGATCTGCTCGGCGTACTTGTCGGTGAGGCCCTGCATCGACGGGTTGGCGTAGACGATGTTGTAGTCCAGATCGACGATGAACATGCCGGTCGAGGAGTTGTCCAGCGCGGTGCGGATGCGCAGGTTCTCGGCGGCGACCGCGGCGTCGCGCTCGATGCGCCCGCGCAGGTCCTGCTGCATGCGCTTGAGCGCCTGCATCAGTTCGCCGATCTCGTCCTTGCTGTTGGCGTCGATATGTCCGTCGAGCTTGCCGGCGGCGACGTCGCTGGCCACCTTGACCGCATCGCGCACGCTGTTGGCGAGCATCCGCCCGAACAGGAAGGCCAGACCGACCGCTGCGCCAAGGCCGATCAGCAGGCAGATCAGCAGGGTTGCCGAGGCATTGCGATAGGTGCCGCTGGCGGTGTCGGCCGCGGCCTTGGCCTGGCGATCGTTCTCGGCGATCAGGGCGACGACGTCGTCCACCACCTTGTTGTGCAGGGTGCGAGTCTCGCCGGTGAAGGTATCGATGGCGTCGTCGTGCAGGTCGAGCTGCAGCATTTCGTCGACGGACTGGTAGGAGGCGCTGGCCTTCTTCCAGTCGGCGACCAGACGGTCGTAGATGGTCTTTTCCTGCGGGCTGCCGATCTTGGGCGGATATTGGGCCAGGATCTGGTCCATCTGCTTCTTCAGCGCAACCTTGCGCGCGGCCGATTCCTTCTTCAGCGCATCGCTGCTGCGGATCAGACTCTGGTAGGCGGAATTGCGATATTCGCCGAGGATGCCGCGCATTTCGCCGCCGGTGCGCACGCTCGGCACCACCTGCGACGACACATTCGTGGTCACGCCATCGAGCGAGTTAAGACCGCGGTAGGCGGCCACGCCCTGGATCAGCATCAACGCCAGCACGACGCCGAACGCCAGCATCAGTTTGGGCATCACCTTCAGATCTTTAATCCACTGCATGAGCGCGTTTCCCATAATTCGGAGGGGGACGACAAGGGGCAAAAAAGCAAACGCCGCCGCGCCGGACCGTGTGCACGGGTCCAGCACGGCGGCGCAATGGCTTACTTGATGGTGGCCAGCTTCAGGCTGGACGGCGCGCTGACCTGGATTTCGGCACGCGAGCTGTCCCGCTCGATCTTGCCGATCACGCACACGTCCTTGCCTTCCAGGGTTTCCGGGGCGAAGCCGAACTTGCTGCGGTCGGCGCCGGCGATGCGGGCGGAGAAGGTGTGGCGCGGGAACATGCCGCCCATGTACAGGAAGGTCGGCTCGCCTTCGGAATTCTGGGCGTACTTGGCTTTCTCGACCTTGCCGCAGACCATGCCGTCCTTGCCGACGAAACGGGTAGCCATCTCCGGCGGGATCATCTGCTGGGACTGGGCGAAGGTGCTGGGGCTGGCGGCGAGCAGCAGGACCAGCAGCATGGGAAAGCTCGGTTTCATGGAACGACTCCTTGGGGACGGGGGCTGAAGTGAGGGCCGTGTGATGCCGGCCACTCTTCAGCTATCGGCGTGAAACCGGTTAACTTGATTCGCCCAAGTGATAAACAGTTCGCATTTCAAATAAAAACCCGCCTTGCGGCGGGTTTCGTCTACAGCCGGGCGGCCGCCGCAGCGGCCGGGGGTCAGGCGGCCTCGTCGACGTGGGCGTGCTGCTGGCCGAACTCGGCGCTGTCGAGCAGGGTCTCGATATCCAGCAGGATCAACATCTTGTCGTCCTGGGTGCCGATGCCCGAGATGAAGCGGGTGTCGACCGCGGCGCCGAACTCGGGGGTCGGGCGGATCTGCTCTTCGTTCAGCGGGATCACGTCGGAGACGCTGTCCACCACGATGCCGACCACGCGGTTCTCGACGTTGAGCACGATCATCACGGTGAAGGCGTCGTAGCGCGCTTCCTTCAGACGCAGCTTCAGGCGCAGGTCGATCACCGGGACGATGGTGCCGCGCAGGTTGATCACGCCCTTAATGTACTCGGGGGCGTCCGGGACCCGGGTGACCGAGTCGTAGCCGCGGATTTCCTGCACCTTGAGGATATCCACGCCGTAGTGTTCTTCGCCGAGGGTGAAGCTGAGGAATTCGCCGCCGGTGGCGTCGGAATTGGAGGTGGTCTTGTCGTTCATCGTGTGCTCCTGGTGCGCACGGGATTGCGGGTGGTGGCGTGGGTGGGAAAGCGCGACTCTGATGCTAGATCGGCGCGGCCACGGCGAACTTTAGACCTGGATCGGCCGGCCGCTTGCGGCGTTCAGGAAAGCACGCCGCTCTTGCGGGCGCTGCGCTGGCGCTCGATGCGGAACACGTAGCGCTGGATCGCCGCGTCGGCACCGCGCGGCAGGTCCTGGAAGCGCATGCCCACGCGCAGGGTGTCCTGGCCGTTGGCGAGCTTGGAGACATACATGTTGCAGACCTGCAGGGTCAGCCGGATGGCGTCGGCATCGGGCAGCTGCAGCACGCAGTTCGGATAGCTCTGCTGCAGCTGCGGCATCGGCTGGCCCTGTACCAGCGCCACCGCCAGGCCGCCGCCGCTGATGTCCACCACGCGCAGTTTCAGTTCGACCTGGCCGGCATCGTCGTCGATGCGAAGCACGCACAACGGCGAATCGGTGATCGGGGTCTCCAGGCGGAAATGCTCGCGCCGCTGCAGGTAGTAGAGCGATTCCGGCAGCGGCGCGCGCAGGCCCGGCTGGCCGTTGTCGTCGGTGCGCTGCGGGCTTTCGATGCGGAAACGCACCCGCACCTTGTCCAGTTGGGCGAAGCACAGCAGGTACTCGGCCTGCTCGGCGGCGCGGTTGGAGGCCTCGTTGACGCTCAGGTCCAGCAGCACGCTGTCCTCGTCCAGGTCCAGCAACGCGGTCGAGAAGGCCTGGTCGCGACCGCCCACGTGCGCGCTGACCTGCGAACGCTGCTGGATCAGCGACTGCAGCAACTGGCGGATCTGTCGCGGCTTGGTCAGCAGGAAACGGTCGTCCTCCACTTCTTCTTCCGGCGAAGTCGGGACAGGGGAGTCGCTGGGAGTGCCTTCGGCCATGGTGGAGAGTGGGTACTGGAGGTGGGTGGGGCGGCACCGCGTCGGGCCGCCCCACGCATGCTATCGGCTGAGCTGGACTTTTTTGTAGACCGGCTGCACGTTGCCGCCAGTGGCGACCGCGTTCGACGGCGGGCGCTGCTCCAGGGTGAAGGATGCCACGGCCCGTGCCAGTTCGCCCGCCTCGTGTTCCATCGACCGGGCGCTGGCGCTGGCTTCCTCGACCAGGGCGGCATTCTGCTGGGTCGCCTCGTCCATCTGCACGACGGTCTGGTTGACCTGTTCGATGCCGGCCGACTGTTCCTGCGAGGCCGAGGCGATGTCGCGCATGATGTCGGTGACGCGCTGGACCGAGGACACGATGTCCTGCATGGTGCGGCCGGCCTGGTCGACCAGGGCCGAGCCTTCGGCCACACGGGTCACCGAATCGTCGATCAGGCCCTTGATCTCCTTGGCGGCGTTGGACGAACGCTGCGCCAGCACGCGCACCTCGCTGGCGACCACGGCGAAGCCACGGCCCTGCTCGCCGGCACGCGCGGCCTCGACCGCCGCGTTGAGCGCCAGGATGTTGGTCTGGAAGGCGATGCCGTCGATCACGCTGATGATGTCGGCGATCTTCTTCGACGAGGCTTCGATGCCGCTCATCGTGGTGACCACCTTGCCGACCACGCTGCCGCCCTGCGAGGCGACCGCCGCGGCGCCGACCGCCAACTGGTTGGCCTGGTGCGCATGCTCGGCGTTCTGCTTGACGGTGGAGGTCAGTTCCTCCATCGAGGCGGCGGTTTCTTCGAGGCTGGCGGCCTGTTGTTCGGTCCGGCGCGACAGATCGTCGTTGCCGGCGGCGATCTCGCCGGCGGCGGTGTTGATCGCGTCCGAGGCGCCCTGGATCTGCCGCACGATCGCCGACAGCTGCTCGGCGGTGGCGTTGGCATCGTCCTTCATGTTCGCGTACACGCCCTGCAGGTCGGCGTCGATGCGCCGCGACAGGTCGCCCTCGGCCAGCGCGCGCAGCATCTGCTGGATGTGGCCCAGGCCGGAGGCGCTGGCGGCGAGCATGGCGTTGATCTGCTCGCCCAACTGCAGCAGGAAGCCGTGCTTGTCGTCCAGACGGATGCGTCCGCCGAGGTCGCCGGCGACCGCGCCACGCACGATGCCGGCGATCTCCTCTTCCACCGCCACTTCGTCGGTGCGGTCGGCCCATTCCACCACGAAGCCGAGGCGGTTGCCGGTCGCGTCGGTCACCGGATTGACGATCAGGCGCATGGTGTGGCCGCCGACGCGGATCTGCGCGCGGTGCGTGCCGGTCAGCTCGGCGAGCATGCGCGCCTGGTGTTCGGGATGGCGGTGGAACACGTCGATGGTCTTGCCCAGCAATGCGCTGGCATCGAACTGCGGCAGGTCGCGGCGCAGGTCTTCCTGCACCTCGCTGAGCATCTGCAGCAGCGGGCGGTTGACGTAGACGATGCGGCGGTCGGCATCGGCGATCATGACGTTGGTGGTGACATCGTCCAGCGCGCTGCGGATGCGCTGGGTCTCGCGCTGGGCCTCGCTGTCCTGCTCGCGGCTGCGCAGCAGCTGCGCGTTGGCGGCCACCAGGGTGTGGGCGATGGAGCCTTCCGGCAGGTCCAGTTCGCGGATCGCGGCCGACAGCGGCTGTTGCTGGGCGATGGCGCGCGCGGCCTGGGCCAGGGCGTGCGGGTCGTGGCCCACGTCCAGCAGTTGCCGGCGCATCTGCACCGCCATCGGCACCAGGATCGCCGCTTCCACCGCCACGTACAGCGCATGGATCGCCAGGATGCCGATCCCGGCCTCGGCGGTGAATACCCGCACCGGCAGGCCGCGGTGCTGCAGCCAGAAGAACAGCACGTGATGCACGGCGATCGCGGCGGCCGCGACCATGATCGGCCGCCAGTCGCGGTAGTACAGCAGCAGCGCGATCAGCAGGATGACGCCGAAGTGCACTTCGATCATGCCGCCGGCCTGCTGGATCAGCGCCGCGGCCAGCACCATCAGGCCCAAGGCCACGGTGCAGCGGCTCAGCAGGCTGCCCGGATGCAGCTTCACCTGCAGGGCGATGACGGCCAGGGTCGGCAGGCTGACCGCCAGCCACGGCGTCCACGCGCCCTGATGCCAGGCGGCGGCCAGGCTGGCGAGGGTGGCCAGGACCGCGACGACCACGAACAGCCGGTCGGCCTGCGCCGCCAGTTTCTGCAGGTAGACGTAGCGCTCGTTGCCGACGAGAAAGCTGCCTTGGGTAGGCGAGGCGCTCATGAGAGGGATTCCTTGGAGTCGGTGGGACATCCGCACTGGGCGGGAGAGATCAGCGGCGAAGCGCCGCCGGTGGCGAGCAGCCGCGGCAGCAGCGACGCGGCGGCGATGGACGTGCCGCATCCGGCCAGCTGTGCCGGGCCGGCATAGATCAGGCGGGACTGCGCATCGAGGACGATCAGCGCATAGGGCAGGGACGGCGGCGCCAGCCGGGCGCGCAGGTCCACGCTGCGCATCCCTGGCAGTGCGAGCGCCGCAGGCGCGGCGCACTCGCAGCCGGCCACGCGCAGGCGGAACGCCACGGGCTGCCCGTCGGCAGCGTCGATGGCGGGCGCAAAGGCCAGCAGGCGCGCGCGAATGGCCTCGGCGCTGTCGGCCGGCGGCGGGCTGGCGAGCGCTACCAGTTGGCTTGCCGCCCAGATGCTCCAGAGCACCAGCAGCAACAGCCCCCATGGCAGGCGAGTGAAACCTCCCCAACGGGGCGTCGTGGTGGATAGTGCCTGCATTGGAAACCGGCCAGCGCGACGCCGGCACTCACCGGCTGTTCACGTTATCGACAGCACCTGTCGATCCTTAAGGTCGTATTCATCACATTTCACGCCGTGGTAACGACGCTGGTGTGGGGTTTTCGAAAAAAGGCTGCCGCGCAGGCCTGGAAACGCAATCGGCCGCGGAGGCGTTCCGCGGCCGATCGGCAATTGGGTCGTTGTTCCGGCGGCGCGGTGTGCGCCGGCCGGGGCGTGACAGGCCGAGCCTGGGTGGCGCGATCCGCGCGCCTGGACTCAGGCGGCCGCGTGTGTCGGCCTGCGCGCGGCCGGTACCGCCGGCGCACGCACCGAGGATGCCGCCGCCTGCACCTTGAACACCGCCACGGCCTGCCGCAGGTGGCCGGCCTGCTCCTCCATCGAACGCGCGGCGGCGGTGGCTTCCTCCACCAGCGCGGCGTTCTGCTGGGTGCTCTCGTCCATCTGGGTGACGGTGCGGTTGACCTGCTCGATGCCGGACGACTGCTCCTGCGAGGCGACCGCGATCTCGCCCATGATGTCGGTGACGTGCTGCACCGAGGTCACAATCTCCTGCATGGTGGTGCCGGCGCGCTCGACCAGGGCCGAGCCTTCGGCGACGCGGCCGACCGACTCGTCGATCAGCGTCTTGATCTCCTTGGCAGCGTTGGCCGAGCGCTGGGCGAGGGTGCGCACTTCGGTGGCCACCACGGCGAAGCCGCGGCCCTGCTCGCCGGCACGCGCCGCTTCCACCGCGGCGTTGAGCGCCAGGATGTTGGTCTGGAAGGCGATGCCGTCGATCACCGAAATGATGTCGCCGATCTTCTTCGAGGACGCTTCGATGCCGCTCATGGTCTGCACGACCTGGCCGACCACGTCGCCGCCCTGCGAGGCGACCGAGGCCGCGCCTGCGGCCAGTTGGTTGGCCTGGCGCGCACGTTCGGCGTTCTGCTTGACCGTGGAGGTCAGCTCTTCCATCGACGCGGCGGTTTCCTCGAGGCTGGCCGCCTGCTGCTCGGTGCGGCGCGACAGATCGTCGTTGCCGGTGGCGATCTCGCTGGCGGCGGCGTTGATGCTGACCGCGGCAGTCTGGATGCGCGCGACGATGGCGGCCAGCTGTTCGGT
>NZ_AQOI01000712.1:0-415 GCF_000364665.1 Xanthomonas sp. SHU 199 | reverse complement strand
ATCGTCGTTGCCGGTGGCGATCTCGCTGGCGGCGGCATTGATGCTGACCGCAGCAGTCTGGATGCGCGCGACGATGGCCGCCAGTTGCTCGGTGGTGGCGTTGGCGTCGTCGCGCATGGTGGCGAACACGCCATGAAAATCGCCCTGCATGCGCACGGTCAGGTCGCCGGCGGCGATCGACTGCAGCAGGGACGACAGCGCCTGCAGGTTGCCGTCGGCGGTGGCCATCAGCTGGTTGAGGCTGTCGACCATCAGGCGGAAGTCGTACTGGAAGCGCTCGGCGTCGCCACGCACGCTGAAGTCGCCGGCGGCCGCCGCACCGGCCAGATGCTTGATCTCGCTGTTCATCGCGGTCAGGTTGTGCTTGACCGTGTCCATCGTCTCGCTGAGGCGGGCTTTCTCGCCGGGCAGGCGT
>NZ_AQOI01000711.1:0-3026 GCF_000364665.1 Xanthomonas sp. SHU 199 | reverse complement strand
GCCCATGATCTGCGCCAGGCGCTCGGTCACCGCGATGTGCGCGGCGGCCAGGGCATTGCTGTCGCGGACCATGCGCCCGTAGTCGCCGGGGAAGCTGCTCTCGTCCATGCGATAGCTGGTCTGGCCCCCATCGTGGCGCCGCGCCATCTCGGTCTGCGCGGCCAGCACCTCGCGCAGCTGCTGCTGCATGCGTTGCATGTCGGCCAGCAGCCGACCGCTTTCGTCGCGGCTGGGCACCACGATGCGGGCGTCGAGGCGGCCCTCGGCGATGTTGGCGGCAACGCCGGCGGCGCGGCGCACGTTGCGGGTCAGGGTGATCAGGGTGTGCGCGCAGATCGCCGCGATCAGCAGCATCAGCACGCCGAGCCCGGCCACCGCGGTCCACATCGCCTGCAGCGAGGCGTCCAGATGACGCTGCGACTGGCGCTGCAGCGCCTGCAACGCGGTGGCGCTCAGCCCGTGCAAGGCCTCGTCCCAGCCATGCAGGGCCGCGTTCCAGCGCTGATCGGCATCGGCGCTGCCGCCGTCCAGGGCCTGCGCCAGTTGCGGCAGGGCGCGATCGGCGACGGCGGCTTCGGCGGCGACCGACTGCGACAGGGCCGGATCCGGCTGTTCGAGCAGGCCCAACGCCTTCTTCAGCTCATGCCGCAGGCGGCCCTGATCGCGGGCCAGTTCGGCGATCTGCGCGCGCAGGACCGGGGTGTCGGCGCCGGCCTGCGAGGGGTCGCGCATCGCGTCCAGCCGGGTCAGGGTCTGGCTGGTCACCGGGGCGTAGATCAGGCTGCTGACCACCAGGTGGTAGCTTTCCACGTAAGGCGTATAGACCAGCTGGCTGTCGTCGCGCAGGGCGTCCAGCGCGTCGTCGGCCTGGTCGGCGACCGCCGCGAAGTCGCTGCGCCTGGTCTGCAGGGTCCGCTGCAATTGCGCCAGCGCCGCCGTGCTGCGCTCGAAGCCGGGCAGGGCCGGCACGGTCCGCTGCAGTTCGCGCAGCGCCCGGTCCGCGGTGTCGCGCGCCTGCGCCGTGTCGGCGACGGCGCCGACCTGTTCTTCCTGCAGGGCCGCCAGCAGCCGCAGCATCTCGCGCAATGGCGCGTAGCTGCGCAGCTCGGCGCGGCTGACCTCCACGCCGTCGCTGAGGGTGCGGGTGTACAGCAGCAGGGGAATGGCCAGCCCGATCAAGGCCAGCACGCCGATCAGGCTGAGCTTGCGCGCAATGGGGAGGTCGTGCCAGACCCGCAAACGCGAGCGGCGGTCGGAGGCGGGCGGAGCGGCGTGGTTCGCGGAGTGCGACGTCATTGCGCGGGTCTCTGGGGGAAAGCGAAAGAAGGCATGCGCTCGCGAGCAAGCGCATGCGATGGGAATGTAGGGGGCGGACAGCGATCGAACTTCGCCGGGCGAAGACGCGTGCATGCGAGGGGATCGCCAGCACTCGGCCGAATCGGGCAGATCTTTAGCGGCGGCTTGAGACAAAGATTGAATCTGTGATCTTGGCGGAGTTACGCGGCCATCAGGGTTGTGGCGCCCATGTGAGAAAAGGAGTGGGCAGGACATACGCGCTGCGGCGCGCTGCGGATGCAGCGCCGATGCAGGAGCTGCGCGATCTGCGAACGGCCGCACGATTCCGGGATGTGCAGGCCTGCCGAGGAGGCTGCGGGAACCGCGGTGACCGGCGCGTGTTGGCATGTCCTCGCTCGGTCCATTCGCCGATGGACGTGCCGCGCCGCCGTCGCTGGTGTCGCCTGCAGTGGGCGTGATCCGGCCGTGCCGGGCTGGCATCGAGGTCGGGCGAGGCAGGGGCAGTCGGGCGCTGGCGCGCCGTGGCAGGCACGCGATGGTGGCGAGGAGGCGCAGGGCGATGGCCGATGGCGGCGCGTGTCGAGCGCGCGTCGGGACAGCCGGCGTTCGATCAGGCAGGGGATGGCGGAATGTGCCGCTGGTGCAGGCGAGGTGGCCAGGCCGTGTGCGCCTGGCCACCGTGGCCTCAGAACTCCCGCCAGGCGTCGCCGTTGCTGGCGGCGGCCACGACCGGACGGCGTGCCGCCGGTTGCGGCGCCGCGCCGGCCTTGCTCGCAACCCGCGCCGCCGGCTTCGCCGGTACCGCGCGGACCGCGGCCGGCGGCGCGATCGTGGCGACACGGTCGATCTTGAACAGCGCGACTGCATCGCTGAGCTGCACCGCCTGTTCTTCCATCGAACGCGCGGCGGCGGTGGCTTCTTCGACCAGCGCGGCATTCTGCTGAGTGGTCTCGTCCATCTGGGTGACGGTCTGGTTGACCTGCTCGATGCCGGCGGACTGCTCCTGCGAGGCCGCCGAGATCTCGCTCATGATGTCGGTGACACGCTGCACCGAGGCCACGATCTCGCTCATGGTGCGGCCGGCCTGATCGACCAGCGCCGAGCCGGTGGCGACACGGCCGACCGAGTCGTCGATCAGCGTCTTGATCTCCTTGGCGGCGTTGGCCGAGCGCTGGGCGAGGGTGCGCACTTCGCTGGCGACCACCGCGAAACCGCGGCCCTGTTCGCCGGCACGGGCCGCTTCCACCGCCGCGTTGAGCGCCAGGATGTTGGTCTGGAAGGCGATCCCGTCGATCACCGAGATGATGTCGGCGATCTTCTTGGAGGACGCCTCGATGCCGCTCATGGTCTCGACGACCTGGCCGACCACCGCGCCGCCCTGCGAGGCGACCGAGGCGGCGCCCACTGCCAACTGGTTGGCCTGGCGCGCGTGCTCGGCATTCTGCTTGACGGTGGAGGTCAGCTCCTCCATCGACGCAGCGGTTTCTTCCAGGCTCGCCGCCTGCTGCTCGGTGCGACGCGACAGGTCGTCGTTGCCGGCGGCGATTTCGGTGGCAGCGGCGTTGATGCTGACCGCCGCGGTCTGGATGCGGCCGACGATGCCGGTCAACTGGTCGGCGGTGGCGTTGGCGTCGTCGCGCATGGTGGCGAATACGCCGTGGAACTCGCCGTCCATGCGCGCGGTGAGGTCGCCTGCGGCGATGGCCTGCAGCAACGCCGACAGCTTGCCG
>NZ_AQOI01000710.1:0-1530 GCF_000364665.1 Xanthomonas sp. SHU 199 | reverse complement strand
AGGTCCTGCACCATCAGCCGGAAGTCGTGCTGGAAATGCGCGGCATCGCCGCGGGCGCTGAAGTCGCCGGCGGCGGCGGCCGCGGCCAGGCGCTTGATCTCGGTATTGATCGCCAACAGGCTGGCCTTGGCCGCATCCATCGATTCGTGCAGCACCGCGCGGCTGCCGGGTAGGCGCCGGGCGTCGCGGCGCAGGTCGCCGTTGGCGTATTCGTTGAGCACGCCGATGGCGTCGACGATGGCGTCCAGATGCTCGAACATCATGGTGTTGATGCCCTTGCTCAGCTCGCCGTACACGCCGGGAAAGTCCTGCGGCATGCGGTGGGTCACGTCCTTGTCGGCATGCAGTTCGATCATCAGCGCGGTTTCGCTGGAGAAGCGCTGCAATTGGGTCTGCATCCGGCCCATCGCGACCAGCAGGCGGCCGGGTTCGTCGCGCGCGTCGGTGCTCACGTCGTTGTCCAGGCGGCCATCGGCGATGGCTTCGGCGGCGCGGGTGGCGCGGCCGAGCGGCCCGGTCAGGCTGCGGGTGATCGTCCAGCCCAGCAGGCCGCTGACCAGCAGGACCGCAAGGCCGCCGGAGATGAGGATGATGCGGCCCCGCGCCATCGCTGCCGAGGAGACAGCATAGGCCTCCCGGCTCAAGCGCCGCTGCAGATCGGCATTGGCGCGGATCGCCGCCTGCTGCTTCTCCATCGCCACCGCGGCATCGCCCAGCAGCAATGCCTGTGCCTGGGCGTTCAGGTCCTTCTCGCCCAGCGCCAGCACCTGGTTGTTGAGTTGCACCGACTGCGCGCGCGCATTCTCGATCGCGGCCATGGCCTGGCGTTCGGCCGGGATCGCCGGCATCGCCGACAATGCATCGTGTGCGGCCTTGTAGCGCGCCCGGTTGCGCTGCACGATGTCGATCATCTTCTGGTTGGCTGCATCGCCATCGACGATGGTGATGGACAGCAGCCCGATCTGCACATTGGTGTTGGCGTCCAGCATCTCGTTGGAGAGGCGGACCTTTTCCATGTTGCCGTTGACGATGCTGTCCAGTTCGCGATGCGCCCTGGCCATGGTCAGCAGCCCCATGGCGACCAGTACACCGGACAACAGGATGAGGATGCCGAACGCCATGCCCAGGCGCCGACCGACATTGTAGCGTTGCAGAAGTGCGTTCATAGCCGACCTTTGGGGGACAGAAGGAGTCGGGTCGCACGCGCTGGCAGGCCAGCGTTGCGGCGCCTCGTGGCGATGCGCTGCCACCCCATGGATATCGACATGGCGGCCAGGAATTGAGCGGTGTGCGGATCCTTGTTGGCGGGCGGTTAGGAAGCTGTCTGCCTTCCGACGCGTGTTGGTCGGCGAAGGCAAAATCCGACGTGGTTCCGACATGCGCCGGCGTGTAATGCGCCAAGCTATGGTTCGCGTATTGCAGGAATGCGCAGCTGCGTAAGGGCTGCGCTGCGAACGCCGGGCGTTACCGCCGGGACCGGTCGCCATGCCGGCGGCATGGCGACCGTACGACTCAGAACTCCTGCCAGTC
>NZ_AQOI01000709.1:0-1018 GCF_000364665.1 Xanthomonas sp. SHU 199 | reverse complement strand
CGCGACCGCGGTGCGCTTGGCGGGCTGCCGCTGCGGACGCGCCGTCACCTTGGCCGCACGCGGCGCGTTGCCCGTGGCAGGCGGCGCCGTTGCCGCACGCACGCCGGCGTTGTCGATCTTGAACAACGCCACGGTGTCGCTGAGCTGGCCGGCTTGTTCCTCCATCGAGCGTGCGGCGGCGGTGGCTTCTTCCACCAATGCGGCGTTCTGCTGAGTGGCCTCGTCCATCTGGGTGACGGTCTGGTTGACCTGCTCGATCCCCGACGCCTGCTCCTGCGAGGCCGCCGAGATCTCGCCCATGATGTCGGTGACGCGTTGCACCGAGGCCACGATCTCGCTCATGGTGCGGCCGGCCTGATCGACCAGCGCCGAGCCCTCGGCCACGCGCGTGACCGAGTCGTCGATCAGCGACTTGATCTCCTTGGCGGCGCCGGCCGAGCGTTGTGCCAGGGTGCGCACTTCGCTGGCGACCACGGCGAAGCCGCGGCCCTGCTCGCCGGCACGCGCCGCTTCCACTGCCGCATTCAAGGCCAGGATATTGGTCTGGAAGGCGATGCCGTCGATCACGCCGATGATGTCGGCGATCTTCTTCGACGAGGCCTCGATCCCGCTCATGGTCTGAACAACCTGGCCGACCACGTTGCCGCCCTGTGAGGCCACAGAAGCCGCGCCCACCGCCAACTGGTTGGCCTGACGCGCGTGCTCGGCGTTCTGCTTGACCGTGGAGGTCAGTTCCTCCATCGACGCGGCGGTTTCTTCCAGGCTCGCCGCCTGCTGCTCGGTGCGGCGCGACAGGTCGTCGTTGCCGGCGGCGATCTCGGTCGAGGCCGCGTTGATGCTGACCGCCGCGGTCTGGATGCGACCGACGATGCCGGTCAGCTGTTCGACGGTGGCGTTGGCGTCGTCGCGCATCCGCGCGAACACGCCGCGGAACTCGCCATCCATGCGCGCGGTGAGATCCCCGGCGGCGATGGATTGCAGCAGGGCCGACAGCTTGCCCAGGTTGTGGTCGCTTACT
>NZ_AQOI01000708.1:0-5808 GCF_000364665.1 Xanthomonas sp. SHU 199 | reverse complement strand
GGTGCTCGAACATCATGGTGTTGATGCCCTTGCTCAACTCGCCGTACACGCCCGGGAAATCCAGCGGCATGCGGTGGCTGATGTCCTTGTCGGCATGCAGTTCGATCATCAACGCCGTTTCGCCGGAGAAGCGCTGCAACTGCCGCTGCATCGCGTCCATCGCCAGCAGCAGGCGTCCCGGCTCGTCGCGGGCGTCGGTCGTGACGTCGTTGTCCAGGCGGCCGCTGGCGATGGCCTCGGCGGCACGCGTGGCGCGGTTCAGCGGCATGGTCAGGCTGCGGGTGATCGCCCAGGCCAGGAAGACGCTGACGACTAGGACGGCCACTCCACCTGCGATGAGCATGTTGCGGCCGCGCGCCATGGCGCGCGTTGCCGTGGCGTAGGCGTCGCGCGTCTGCTGTTCCTGCAAGGCGACGTTCTGGCGGATTTTCGCTTGCCACGCAAGCGTGGCCGGGCGCGAACGCTCGCTCAGCAGTGTCTGCGCCTCGGCGTTGCGCCCGGCGTTCGCCAGGTCGATCACCTGATTGTTGAGGGTACGCGCGATATCGCGCGCCGCATCAATGTCGGCGCGCAATTTGACCACGCTTGCACTGGTTGCGGGAAACTTTTCCAGTTCGTTGCGCAGGTCGCTATAGCGTTGGCGCTTATCCTTGATCTCGGCGAGCGCCTGCTGGTTGAGATCCTCGCTGGTCACCATGGACAGTGTGCCGAGTGCGACCAGGATGTTTGAGTTGGCATCGAGCATGCCGTTGCTGATCCGCATTTTCTCGACGTTGACCTTGACGATGCTGTCCAGTTCATGGCGCGCGCCTGCCATGGATAAAAGGCCGGCCGCGACAAGCAGGCAGGACAGCAGGATCAGCAGGCCGAAGGCACCGCCGAGGCGGCGTCCCACGTTGTAGCGTTGCAGAAAGGAATTCATGTCGACCTCTTCGTTGACGGTGTCCCTGGGGCGTCCAGGTCCTTGTCCCTACAGACTCCGGCTGCGTTCACGTGGCCGGAGGGGTGGGCGTGGCGGTCAGAAAAGTGAAGAAAGGAAACCCAATGTCGTGCCGTACAACATGCCGCCATCGCTCGAAGGTGATATCGGCGTGACGGCGTAGTTCTCGATGCGTCGTTGGTCGTAAGACGCTTCCCGACGCTGTCTGATTCATTTCCCTACACGGCTCCTCAAGCGGTGAGCGGCTGCCACTGGGTGCCGATCGCGTCGGCGAGGGCCTGCGCGTTCGGTTGAGGCGCCTGCGTGGCATGCGGCGTTGCGGCAGTGGCCGAGTGGCCGGCCACCACCGCGGCGACGAAGGCCGGGGCAGGGGCGGCATGCGCGGCATGCTGTTCCACCCGGAACACCGCCACCGCGTCGCTCAACTGCGCCGCCTGGTCCTCCATCGACCGCGCCGCGGCGGTGGCCTCCTCGACCAAGGCGGCGTTCTGTTGCGTGCTCTCGTCCATCTGCGTCACCGTGCGGTTGACCTGCTCGATGCCGGCGGACTGCTCCTGCGAGGCCGCGGAAATCTCACCCATGATGTCGGTGACGCGGCCCACCGAGGCCACGATCTCCTGCATGGTCTGGCCGGCGCGCTGTACCAGTTCCGCGCCGGTGGCGACGCGGCCGACCGAGTCGTCGATGAGGCCCTTGATCTCCTTGGCGGCGTTGGCCGAGCGTTGCGCCAGCACCCGCACCTCGCTGGCCACGACCGCGAAACCGCGGCCCTGTTCGCCGGCGCGTGCGGCTTCCACCGCGGCGTTGAGCGCCAGGATGTTGGTCTGGAAGGCGATGCCGTCGATCACCGAAATGATGTCGGCGATCTTCTTCGACGCGGTTTCGATGCCGCTCATCGTGTCGACCACCTGGCCGACCACCGCGCCGCCTTGCGAGGCGACCGCGGCGGCGCCGGCGGCGAGCTGGTTGGCCTGGCGCGCGTGCTCGGCGTTCTGCTTGACCGTGGCGGTCAGCTCTTCCATCGAGGCGGCGGTTTCCTCCAGGCTGGCGGCCTGCTGTTCGGTGCGCTGCGACAGGTCGCTGTTGCCCTGGGCGATTTCGGTGGCGGCGCTGTGGATGTCGCCGGCGGCGCGCTGGATGCGGCCGACGATGTCGGCCAGGCGCTCGGCGGTGCCGTTGGCGTCGTCGCGCATGGTGGCGAAGATGCCGTGGAACTCGCCGTGCATGCGCGCGCCGAGGTCGCCGTCGGCCAGCGCGCTGAGCAGCCGCGAGACCTCGGCGATGCTGATCGCGTTGGCGTCGAGCAGGCCGTTGAGTTGCTGCGCCAGCATCAGGAAGAAGCCCTGCTTGCCGGTGCGGTCGATGCGCTGCGACAGGTCGCCGGCGGCGGCGCTGCGCACCACCGCGGCCACTTCCGCTTCCACCCGGGTCTCGGCGGTGCGGTCGCGCCATTCGCAGACGAAGCCCAGGTGCGCGCCCTCGGCATTGCGGATGGCGGAAATCTCCTGGGCGATGCAGACCTCGCGGTAGCGCACCTCGCGCTGCGCCGCGCCTTGCCGATCCAGCCGCTGGTAGATCTCCGCGTCCTGCGAATTGCCGACTTCCAGCAGCGCCACCGATTGGCCCAGCAGAGGCGCAGAGCGGTCGAACGCCGGCGCGCAGGCGCGGATGTCCTCGGCGTGGGTCTGCAGCAGGGTCTGCAGCGCGGTGTTGGCGTAGATGATGGTCAGGTCGGGATCGGCGATGTACATGCCGGTGGACGCGTTGTCCAGGGCGGTGCGGATGCGCAGGTTCTCCGCGGCGACGCTGCGCTCGCGTTCGATGCGCTCGCGCAGTTCGCGCTGCATCCGCGCCAGCGCCGCCATCAGGCTGCGCCCGTGCCTGGCCGCGACCGGGATGGGCTGGTCCAGGCGACCCTCGGCGATGTGCTGGGCCGCGTCCATCGCCACCCGCGGCTCGCCGCCGAGCAATTGCGCGACCGAGCGCAGGATCCAGGCCGCGGCCGCGGCCAGGCACAGCACGGCCACCAGCACCGCGCCGGCCTGCTGCCAGGTGGCGCGCTGGCTCTGCTGTTCGGCGGCTTTGCGGCTCTGCTCGTTCAGCGCCAGGATGCTGTCGCTGATCGTGTCCATCTCGGCTTCCAGCCGCGTGAACTGCGCGGTGAAGTCGGCATAGGCGGCACTGCTGTCGCCCTGCGACTCGGCCAGCGTCACCACCTTGTCGGCGGCGGCGATGTAGCGCTGCAACGCCGGTCCCGCCGCATCCAGTTGCGCGCGCAGGGTGCCGTCCAGCGGCAGCTTCTGGTTGTCGTCCAGCGCCTTGCGGAACTCGCCGGCGTGTTCGCCCAGCGCCGCGCGCGCCGCCTTGACCCCGTCCGCATCCTGATGCGCCGCCGCCAGCAGCGCCGCGGTGACGTCGCCACGCAGCGCGTCGTGCATCATGTCGGCCTGCATGTGGTTGCGCAGCGCGTCCGAGGACACGACCTGCGCGGCGACCGAGCGCAGCAGCCCCTGCTGCGCGCCGTAGCCGACCCCGCCCAGCGCGAGCAGGGCGAGCACCGCCACCAGCACCAGGATCCCGAGCATATGCATGATTTTCATCGGTGTGGCCCGATCAGAAACGGAAGGACAGGCCCGCGCCGAGCGCGTGGTCCGGCGAACGGTCGTTGAGGCCGCGGCTGTACACCACGTCCAGCTGCACGTCCTGGGTGAGCAGCCAGGCCGAGCCGACGTCGAGCAGGGCGACGGTGCCGCCGTCGTCGGCATGCGCGATCTGCGGCAGGGCCAGCTCCACGAACGAGCGGGTGCGGTCGTTCCAGGCCTTGCCCAGCACCACGCCGAAGATGCCGGCGGTGTAGCGATGCCCGCCGTCGCCTTCGTCGCGGATCACGCCCGGCATCATGCCCAGGGACACGCTGTCGCTGAGTTCCCATTCGGCCACCAGGCGGAACGAGGGGCGTGCACCGCTGCCGCGCACGTTGCGCGCGCCGCTGGGCAGGTCCACGTGCAGCAGCCAGGCCAGCGAGGCACCGCCGATCTCGCTGGCCAGGTGGTGCTTGAGGCCCAGCGAGATGTCGGAGAAGCCGGACACGTCGCCGCCGACGGGGACGTCGATGGTCTGCCAGCCGTCGGTCTCCAGGCGCAGTTCCCAGGTCGGGCCGATGCCGTAGCGGAACAGGGTGGGCGTGGCATAGCCGTCGACATCGCCGTCGCGTTCCCAGGCCACGCTGGTTTCCACCTGCAGGCGGCGGTCGCCGACGGTGAGGCTGGATTCGACGAAGTCCGGTCGATCGGTGGCGATCGGCTCGGCCTCGGCATGGACATGGCCTGCGAGGCTGGCGAGGCCGCACAAGGTCAGACAGGTGGCGATAACGCGTCGCTTCATGGCGGCTCCCGTGGCGGTTCGGTCGGAACCGTGGATCCGGGCGCAGTGCGGCCGGCGCCGGGGCGCGCGTCGCGGCGCCCATGGCATGGCAGTTCCGCTTTCTATATCGACCCTGAATACACTTTCTTTACGAGCGTGACGCGCTAAGCGCTCTGTGGGACGTCGTCACCCGGTGCCAGGCAGCCGCACCGCGAGACGCACAGCGCGCCTCGCGGTGGCAGCGGGGCGCTGCAGCGGCTCAGAACTCCTGCCACTGCCCGTCGTCGGTCGACGTGGTCGCGCGCGGGACCGCCCGCAACGGCGCCGCTGCCGGTCGCCTTGATTTTGCCGCCGGGGCAGCAGGGGCTGGCGGAGCGGGGCGGCGCACAGGCGCCGGCGCGGCGCTCGTCACCGCGGCGCTGGTGTCCAGCTTGAACAGGGCCACCGCCTGGTTGAGCTGGCCGGCCTGGTCTTCCATCGAACGCGCCGCGGCCGTGGCTTCCTCGACCAGCGCGGCGTTCTGCTGAGTGGCCTCGTCCATCTGGGTGATGGTCTGGTTGACCTGCTCGATGCCGGCGGACTGCTCCTGCGAGGCGGCCGAGATCTCGCCCATGATGTCGGTGACGCGCTGCACCGAGGCGACGATCTCCTGCATGGTGGTGCCGGCCTGTTCGACCAGGGCCGACCCCTCGGCGACACGCTCGACCGAATCGTCGATCAAGGTCTTGATCTCCTTGGCCGCGTTCGAGGAACGCTGGGCCAGGGTACGTACCTCGCTGGCGACGACGGCGAAACCGCGGCCCTGCTCGCCGGCACGCGCGGCTTCCACCGCCGCGTTGAGCGCCAGGATGTTGGTCTGGAAGGCGATGCCGTCGATGACACTGATGATGTCGGCGATCTTCCGCGACGAGGCCTCGATGCCGTTCATCTTTTCCGAGACCTGGCTGGCCAGCGCGCCGCCCTGCGAGGCCACCGAGGCGGCGCCCGCGGCGAGCTGGTTGGCCTGGCGTGCGTGTTCGGCGTTCTGCTTGACCGTGGAGGTCAGCTCCTCCATCGATGCAGCGGTCTCCTCCAGGCTGGCCGCCTGCTGCTCGGTGCGGCGCGACAGGTCGTCGTTGCCGGCGGCGATCTCGGCCGCGGCGCCGTTGATGCTGACCGCGGCGGTCTGGATCCGCGCGACGATGGCGGCCAGCTGTTCGGTGGTGGCATTGGCGTCGTCGCGCATGGTGGCGAACACGCCCTGGAAGTCGCCGTGCATGCGCGCGGTCAGGTCGCCGGCGGCGATCGCTTTCAACAGCGTGGACAGCGCCTGCAGGTTGCCATCGGCGGTGGCCATCAACTGGTTGAGGCTCTCGACCATCAGGCGGAAGTCGTACTGGAAGCGCTCGGCGTCGCCACGCACGCTGAAGTCGCCGGCGGCGGCGGCGCCGGCCAGGTGCTTGATCTCGGTGTTCATCGCGGTGAGGTTGCGCTTGACCGTGTCCATGGTTTCGGTCAGCACCGCT
>NZ_AQOI01000707.1:0-1787 GCF_000364665.1 Xanthomonas sp. SHU 199 | reverse complement strand
CTGTCGTGGACCATGCGCCCGTAGTCGCCGGGGAAGGCCGCTTCGTCCATGCGGTAGCTGATCTCGCCGGCGTCGTGGCGCTGGGCCATCTCCTTCTGTGCGTCGAGTACCGCGCGCAGCTGCTGCTGCATGCGTTGCAGCGATCCCAGCAGCTGCCCCAATTCGTCGTTGCGCGGATACTGGATGCGGCTGTCCAGGCGGCCGGCGGCGACCGCGCTGGAGACTTCCACCGCACTGGCCAGCGGCTTGACCACCAGCCGCCGCAGCAGCAGGTAGAGGCCGCCGCTGAGCAGCAGCGCGGCGCACAGGCCGACCGCCACGATGGTCCACAGCAGGTTGCGCGCCTGCGCCATCAGCACCGCCTTGGGCACCGCCACGCCCAGCGCGAAGCGCTCCTGGGCCTGGCCGATCTGCAGCGGCACATACACTTCCACGTCGGTGGCGCCGGTCTGCGGATCGACGCTGTCGCGGCCGACGGTCTTGCCCTGGGCGATCTCGGCCAGCAAGGCGCGGGTGGCCGGATCCTGCAGCTTCTTGCCGACCAGTGCGGGATCGCGGTCGGCGACGATGGCGCCGCCCGGCGAGAGCAGGCGCACGCGGCCGGCACCGAGCGGACGCAGCTTGGCGACGCGCTGCTGCAGCGTGGCCAGGCCGAAATCGGTGGTGACCACGCCCAGGAACTTGCCGTCTTCCAGGATCGGCGTGCTGACCGTGGTCATCAGCACCTTCTTGCCGGCGATCTCGTAATCGTAGGGTTCGGCGACGGTCGGCCGCAGCAGCTTGCGCGGATTCAGATACCAGTCGCCGGCGCCGGCCACGTCGTAGTCGCGCAGCGGATCGCGCACCAGTTTCCCGTTCTGCCAGGACCAGTACACCATGTAGCGGCCGCTGGCGTCATGGCCCGCGCTGTTGACGTAGTCCGCGTCCTTGCCGTCCAGCGCCTGCGGTTCCCATAGCGTGCCCATGCCGGTCCAGTCCGGATGCTGCTGCAGTTCGCGGCGCAGGCTGTCGCTGAACAGCTCGCGCGCCTTGTCGTGGCCGCGCTGGGCGAGCAGGGCATTGGCCAGTGCCTGGTTGGAGACCGCGGAGGCACCGATGGTGTTGCCGATGCGCTCCGATTCCAGGCGCGCGGTGTCGGTCATGCCGACCTTGGCGGAGGCGAGCAGGGCGGAACTGCTGCGGGCGTAGATGATGGCGGCGGTAATGCCGAAGCACAGCAGGGCGATCGCGGCCACGCCGAGCATCAGGCGGGTGGCGACACTGCTCGGCCGAGTGGAGGACGTCGTGGACATCGCGGTCGTCTCGATGGCGAGGAGGGAAAGATCGCGCTGTCGTGGACCGGAGCCTGTTGCCTGCGGGCACAGCAGACCGGAGCGGAGACGTGCGCGACCTTCCGGTTATCGGCACGGCGTCCCAGAAATGTAGGGCGTGTTTGTGGTGCAACGCCACACGCGCCCCGGCACCGGCCCTGCGGCCGGAAGCGGATGCTCTGTCGGTCGCGGTGGACGGCACCGCCTCGCGATCGGTCCCCGATCACGGCATGTCGAGCGTCGGGCGCGGCGCCGAGCCGCACGACCAAGGCGGCTCGGCGGCCGACAGGACGATGACAACGAAAAAGCCCCGGGAGCGATCGCTCCCGGGGCCGTCGACGCGGACCGGCGGCGACTGCGCGTGCTCAGAACTCCTGCCAGCTGTCGTCGCCCGCCGCGACCGCGACCGGCCGGGCCGATTGCCGGACCGGACGGGCGGCGGGCTTGGCCACCGGCTTGGCCGCCGACCGGGCGGCC
>NZ_AQOI01000706.1:0-1211 GCF_000364665.1 Xanthomonas sp. SHU 199 | reverse complement strand
GCCGGTGCAGTTGCCGCGCCTGCCGCCCGAGCCGGCGCCGCCGGTGCCGCCGGCGCGCGTGCCGCAGCGACGCGTGCTGCCGGAGTGGTGGGTGTACAGCTTCACCCAGCTCGCCAATGCCGATGCCGGCAGCGACCCGATGGCCAGCGCCACCGTGCCCAGCAGCGGCGGCAGCGACGAACCCGCCGCCAGCGAGCCGGTCAGTGCCGCGGTGGAAGTGGACATGGTCGACCGTCGCTTCGTCGGCAACCGCTTCGGCGTGGCCATGCACGATGTGTTCGAGCGCTGCGACTTCGCCGCCTGGCGCGATTGGCACCCGGGCCAGCCGGCGCCAGCGGGGCAGGCCACCGCCATCGTCGAAGCGCTGCAACGCGGCGGCTATGCCGAGGACGAACTGGAAGACGGCACCGCCATGCTCACCGCCCTGGTCGGCAACACCCTCACCGTCGCCCTGCCCGAAGGCACCTGCCTGGCCGCGGTGCCGGACGAGCAGCGGCGCAACGAAATGGAATTCCACTTCGCCATGCGCCCGACGCGCGTGGACGTGCTGCTGGCGTTGCTGCACCGCTTCGGCGTGGCCGGCGAGCGCCAGGCGTTCGGCGCGCGGCAACGCCTGGAGGGGCTGATGACCGGCCTGATCGACCTCACCTACCAGCACGACGGCCGCTGGTACGTGCTCGACTACAAGTCCAACCGCCTGCCGGCCTACGACACCGACGCGCTGGCGCGGGCGATGGCGCACAGCGAATACACCTTGCAGGCGCTTATCTACACCGTGGCCCTGCACCGCTGGCTGCGCTTCCGCCTGGGCGGTGCCTACGACTACGCCCGCGACTTCGGCGGCGTGCGCTACCTGTTCTGCCGCGGCCTGGACGCCGCCCGCGACCCATCGCCGGGCGTACACGCCTGGCGCTTCGACCCGAACCTGATCGAAGGCGTCGACACCCTCTTCGCCGGCGCCCCGCTCGAGCCCCTCTCCCCTCGGGAGAGGGGTTGGGGTGAGGGTACGTCCACTCACGGAGGCCCCACTCCGTGAGCCAATCCAACCTCCTCGCCATCCTCCACCGCAGCGGCACCCGGCGCACGCTCAAGCCCCTCTCCCCCCGGGAGAGGGGTTGGGGTGAGGGTACGTCCGCTCACGGAGCCACCCCGTGAGCCACCCTACCCAACTTGTGTCCGCCCTCCACCGCGCCGGCACCCCGCGCACGCTC
>NZ_AQOI01000705.1:0-841 GCF_000364665.1 Xanthomonas sp. SHU 199 | reverse complement strand
CCCCCGGGAGAGGGGTTGGGGTGAGGGTACGTCCGCCCACGGAGCCCCCACCCCGTGAGCCAACCCACCCACCTCCTGTCCGCCCTCCACCGCACCGGCACCCCGCGCCCGCTCAAGCCCCTCTCCCCCCGGGAGAGGGGTTGGGGTGAGGGTGCGTCCACTCACGGAGCCGCCACCCCGTGAGCCAATCCAACCTCCTCGCCACCCTCCACCGCACCGGCACCCTGCGCACGCTGGACCACGCCTTCGCGCACAGCCTGTCCCGCCTCGACCCGAACACCCCCGACCCGGTCCTGGCCGGCGCCGCCCTGGCCTCGCTGGCAGTGGCCAGCGGCCACGCCGGCCTCGACCCGGCACGCGCCAGCCTCCTGCTCGACAGCCGCGACGGCGCTGCCCCCACGCTGCCTACCGCAGACGACTGGACCCGCGCCCTAGCCGCCTCGCGCTGGGTCGCACAACCCGCCGCCGAAGACTCGGCCAGCCCCGACTGCCCACTCGTACTCGAACACGGCCTGCTCTACCTGCGCCGCTACCGCGAGTACGAGCGACGCCTGGCCCTGGGCCTGCGCCGCCTCGTCGCGCAGCCACTGCCGCACAGCGACCTCGCCGCCCTAGCACCCCTGTTCGCCCAGCTCTTCCCTCTCCCCCCGGGAGAGGGTGCCCGCAGGGCGGGTGAGGGTACGACTGCCAACGATCCACCCGACCGCCAAGCCCAAGCCGCCGCCCTCGCCCTGCGCCGCGCCCTGCTGCTGGTCACCGGCGGCCCCGGCACCGGCAAGACCACCACCATCGCCCGCCTGCTGCTGCTGCGCCTCGCCCAGGCTCGCGCCGCCGGCCTGCC
>NZ_AQOI01000704.1:0-1056 GCF_000364665.1 Xanthomonas sp. SHU 199 | reverse complement strand
GCCAGCCGCGCCGGGTCCAGGCTCTCGCGGCGTGCGCGCAGGAAGGCGCCCAGCGCACGGGCACGCTCGCTGGCCAGGGCCGGGCCCGACGCAGCAGGCGCGACCGCCCGCTCCGGCCTGGAGGTGGAATGCGCGAGGTCCAGTTGCATCGTCTTCTCCACTTTTTCTGTCCGCCGGTGCCCGACGACGACGCGTCGACAGGCGGCGCAGGCGTGTCTGTCGCGCCGCAGGAGACGGCGCTCCGACGCGACCGTCCGGGACACCAGGGAGGCAGCGCCAGTACCAGGATAAATCAGTCCTTGTACCAGTTTATCGACTCACCATACTGCGCGCCATGACCACGCCCTCCCCCGCCTCCGCCATGCCCGCCACCACCCCCACCCTGAGCCACCGCGGCCTCGGCATCCTGCTGATCGGGCAGATGCTGCCGCTGATCGATTTCTCCATCCTCAATGTCGCGCTTGGCTCGATCGCCCAGACGCTGCACGCGTCGGCGACCCAGCTGGAGCTGATCGTGGCCGTCTACGGCGTCGCCTTCGCGGTGGGCCTGGCGGCGGGCGGCCGGCTCGGCGACAACCTCGGCCGCCGCCGCGTGTTCGGTGCCGGCGTGCTGCTGTTCGGCCTGGCCTCTTTGCTGTGCGGGGTGGCCGGTTCGGTCCCGGCCCTGCTGGCCGGCCGCATCCTGCAGGGACTGGGGGCGGCGCTGGCGGTGCCGCAGATTCTGGCCACCATCCACGTCAGCCTGCACGGCAAGGCACACGCGCGGGCATTGGCGCTGTACGGCTCGCTGGGCGGCATCGCCTTCGTCATCGGCCAGGTGCTGGGCGGCTCGCTGGTCAGCGCGGACATCGCCGGATCCGGCTGGCGCAGCGTGTTTCTGATCAACCTGCCGTTCTGCCTGCTGGCGCTGGCCTGCCTGCGCGCGGTGCCGGAGACCCGCGCGGCACGGCGGATGCCGCCCGACCTGGCCGGCGCCGGGCTGCTGGGGCTGTTCCTGGCCTGCCTGCTGCTGCCATTGGCGCTGGGCCCTGCCCTGCACTGGCCGCCGGCGTGCCT
>NZ_AQOI01000703.1:0-723 GCF_000364665.1 Xanthomonas sp. SHU 199 | reverse complement strand
TGCTGGCGGCGCTGGCCCGGGTCGAACTGTGGCAGGAACGCCGCGGGCGCACGCCGCTACTGCCGCCGGCCTTGCTGCGGCTGCCCAGCGTGCGCTTCGCGCTGCTGGTGGGCGGGGTGTTCTTCACCTGCTGGAGCGGGTTCATGTTCGTGCTGGCGCTGACCCTGCAGACCGGCGCCGGCCTCTCGCCGCTGCAGTCCGGCAATGCGTTCATCGTGCTGGGCGCGGCCTACTTCGCCTCCGCGCTGGTCAGCGCCCGCGTGGCGGCGCGCTGCGGCCCGCTGCCGACGCTACTGCTGGGCTGCCTGGTGCAGATGCTGGGCCTGCTGGCGCTGGGCTGGACGCTGCACGCCGTGTGGCCGCATCCGGGCGTGCGCAACCTGGCCCCGGCGACCGCACTGATCGGCGCCGGCCAGGCCTGGATCGTGGCCAGCTTCTACCGCATCGGCCTGTCGCAGGTGCCCACCGACCATGCCGGCGCAGGCAGCGCCATGCTCTCCACCATCCTGCAGGCGGCGATGGGCCTGGGCCCGGCGGCGCTGGGCGCGATCTACGCCCACGCCCGTGGTGGCGGCAGCCTGGCCGCGATGCAGGCGGCGCTGAACAGCGAGTGGCTGGCGATGCTGCTGCTGGTGATCTGCGCACTGTTGTATCTGCGCCGGCAGCGTCGCGCGGGGGCAACGGCGACGGCACCGAGCGCCGCGCTGCCGCCGATCGCCGAGT
>NZ_AQOI01000702.1:0-5374 GCF_000364665.1 Xanthomonas sp. SHU 199 | reverse complement strand
GGCGGCTGGGACGCCGGCTATCGGCTGCATGCCGAGGATCTGGACCTGTGCCGCCGGGTGCGCCAGGCCGGTGCCACGGTGGCGGTGCTGAACCGCCTGCGCGTGCTGCACGTGCGCGGCGTGTCCAGCCGCAAACGCCCGTGGTTCGTCGAGTGGCACAAGCACCGCGGGCTGTGGCGCTACTTCCGCAAGTTCGAGGCGCCGACCCGGGCCTGGCCGGTGCGGGCGGCGGTGTGGGCGGTGATCTGGCTGCATGCCTGGGTCACCTTCGCCCGGTTGTGCTGGCGCCGCCCAGGCTGAACGAAATCGGCCGCGTTGCGCGCGCGTGCGGCATGGCAACATAAATTCGCTATATTGGGAAGTACGTCACTTAACAAATGACGTGTTCCGCCGATCTCTCCTGGACCGCGCCTGCTTTCCGGTTCGGGGGAACCCCACCAGGAACTCAACCATGCATGATTTCGACGGCGTGCGTCCGCGCACCCACGCGCGCGCCTGCGCGTCCGCTGTGCCCATGCCCGCTGCCCACCGCGCCACGCCTGCGCGCCGCGCGCGGCTGGCGCTGGCGCTGCTCGCCCTGGCGGCCGGCCCCTGCTGGGCCAGCGCCTGGGTCGACGAGGCCGGTCACGGGCTGGTGATCCTCAAGGCTAGCCATACCGATGGCGGCGCGGTGTTCAACAGCCACGGCCAGTCGGGCAACTTCCCCGATGCCGGGCGCAGCCGCCAGGACCAGCTCAATCTCTACGGCGAATACGGGCTGAGCGCGGACCTGACCCTGGTCGGCAACTTCTATTTCAGCAAGGTCGGCTACCGCAACGACAGCGGCTACGGCGACCGCCACCGCAGCGGCTGGTCCGACCAGGAAATCGGCCTGCGCTACCGGCTCGACCCGGACGGCCGCGATGGCCCCTGGCAGGGCGCGCTGCAGGTGCTGGCGCTGGTGCCCGCGTATGCGCGCCAGCGCGATGGCGAGCGGCCGGCAATGGGCCAGGGTGACTACGGTGCCGAGCTGCGCTACAGCGTCGGCCGCGGCTATCGCCTGGGCGAACACGACGGCTATGTCGACCTGGGCACGGCGGTGCGGCTGCGCGGCGGCGACGCCTCCGACGAGGCACGCCTGGACGTGTCCAGCGGCGTGGCGCTGGCGCCGCGCTGGATGCTGATCGGCGAGTTCAACGTGATCCAGAGCCTGGGCAACGGTAAGGGGCCGAACCGGATCTACGCGCCCGGCGACAACACGCCGATCCGCGGCAACAACTTCGATTTCAGCAAGCTGCAGGCATCGGTGCTGTACACGCTGCCCGGCGGCACGCAGTTGCAGCTCGGCTACCAGCAGCCGGTGGCCGGGCGCAACACCGGCGGCGCGGGCGGTCCGTTCGTGGCCGCCTGGTGGCGGTTCTAGCCGTGTCCGGCGAACACGAGAGCGTCGCCGCCGAGGCGGGCGTGCCCGGCCGGCTCGGACGGCTGCCCACCGAGGGCGGCCTGCAGGCGCCGATCGGCGAGGCGCTGGTCGCCGCAGGGGTGATCGACCCGCCGCAGCTGCAGAACGCGCTGGCCCTGCAGGCGCGCTGGCGCTCGCGGCTGGGCGACGTGGTACTGGCCCAGCGCGGGGTCGCGCCGCTGCGCTTCTACACGGTGCTGGCGCAGCACTTCGGGCTGAACTTCGCCAACCTGCTCAAGCAGCCGATCGACCCGGCGCTGTTCCAGCCGGAGCATCTGGCCGACTACGCGCAGCGCCTGGTGCTGCCGTGGCGCGAGGAGGACGGCCAGCTGGTGCTGGCGGTGGCCGATCCCGGCCCGGAGACCTTCGCCTGGGCGCGCGCCACCTACGGCGAGCAGGTGCGCTTCGTCGGCACCTCCAAGTTCGACATCGTCTGGAGCCTGCAGCAGCACGCCGACGCGCAGCTCACCCACGATGCGCTGAACCTGCTGGCCGAACATGCGCCCGAGCATTCGGCGCGGCAGGTGATCACCCGCGCGCAGTCGGTGTTCCTGGTGGCGCTCACGGTGGTGCTGGCAGCGGCCCTGGCGCTGTGGCCGCTGGTCACCCTGATCGCGCTCAACACGCTGATCGCGGTGGCGTTCCTGGCCACCTTCGGGCTGAAGCTGGTGCTGGCCTGGCGCGGTGCGCGGCGCCGCATCGACATCAAGGTCAGCGACGAGGAAGTGGCCGCGCTCGGCGACGAGGACCTGCCGGTCTACACGGTGCTGGTGCCGATGTACAAGGAACCGGACGTGCTGCCGATCCTGGCCAACGCGCTGCGGCGGCTCGACTACCCGACCTCCAAGCTGGACGTGAAGCTGGTGCTGGAGGCCGACGACACCGAGACCATCGAGGCGGCCAAGGCGCTGGGCCTGGAGGCGTTCTTCGAGATCATCCGGGTGCCGCCGTCGCAGCCCAAGACCAAGCCCAAGGCCTGCAACTACGCGCTGCGCTTCGCCCGCGGGCAGATGCTCACCATCTACGACGCCGAGGACAAGCCGGAGCCGGACCAGCTCAAGCGCGTGGTCGCCGCGTTCCGCAAGTCGCCGGCCGACGTGGCCTGCATCCAGGCGCGGCTGAACTACTACAACGCCGACGAGAACTGGCTCACGCGCATGTTCACGCTGGAATATACGTTGTGGTTCGACTTCTACCTGCCGGCGCTGGAGACCCTGCGCATCCCGATTCCGCTCGGCGGCACCTCCAATCACTTCCGCCTGGACATCCTGCGCAAGGTCCACGCCTGGGATCCGTACAACGTCACCGAGGACGCCGACCTGGGCGTGCGCCTGACCCAGCAGGGCTACCGGGTCAGCGTGGTCAACTCGACCACGTTCGAGGAAGCCAACGTCAGCATCCCCAACTGGATCCGGCAGCGCTCGCGCTGGCTCAAGGGCTACATGCAGACCTGGCTGGTGCACATGCGCGACCCGGTGCAGCTGTACCGCTCCACCGGCGTGCGCGGGTTCTGGGGCTTCCAGCTGTTCGTCGGCGGCACCTTCTTCACCGCGCTGGCCGCGCCGTTGATGTGGTTGAGCTACGGGCTGTGGCTGGCGGTGGGCTCGAAGTTCTTCGATCCGTTCTTCCCGCCGGCGCTGCTGTACCTGAGCCTGCTCAACCTGCTGCTCGGTAATGGCTTCCTGATCTACATGACCCTGGTGGCGGCGTTCAAGCGCGACTACTTCCGCCTGGCGCCCTACGCGCTGACCGTGCCGCTGTACTGGCTGCTGCAGTCCATCGCCGCCTACAAGGGCCTGTGGCAGCTCATCCGCAACCCGTTCTACTGGGAAAAGACCACCCATGGCATCAGCAAGCACATGGCCGAAGAGCGCCGCGCCGCGCTCGACGACTGACGCGCCGCCGCGCGCGCGCGGCACCGCGGTGTTCGTGTTCACCGCGGCGCTGCTGGCGCTGCTGTGCCACCGTCTGCTCGCGCACGGCTACATGAGCGACGACGCGATGGCGCAGTACGCCAAGCTGCTGCTGTTGCGCGACGCGGCCGGCTTCCGCATCGAGTACCTGGGCTTCCTGTACGCGCAGGCCTCGCTGTACCTGGGCGTGCTGCTCGGCGGCCTGCCGGGCCTGTCCACGCCGCTGCTGCCGTACCTGGTCGACGTGCTGGCCGGGGCGACGCTGGTGACCCTGTTGTGGCGCGACATCGCCGCCGGCCTGGGCCGCGGCTGGGCCTGGGCGCTGAGTGCGGGTGTGGTGATCCAGCCGTTCTTCCTGTGGCCGACCCTGTCCGGCAACAACCAGGGCCTGGGCCTGCTGGTGTTCTACGTGGCCGCGCGCGCGCTGCGCCATTTCCGCGACGATCCGGAAGCCTTCGCCTACCTGCGCCTGGCCGCGAGCCTGTGCCTGCTGTTCTTCGTCGACGAGCGCGCCTGCTTCCTGGCGGTGGGGCTGGCGCCGTGGCTGTTCCTGATCGCGCCGCCGCGGCTGATGCGGCAGGCGCCGCTGGCGTTCTACCTGGTGTGCTACCTGCCGTTCCTGTTCGCGGTGGGGGCATGGATGTACCTCAACTACATGTTCTTCGGCGACCCGCTGCTGTTCGTGCGCGACGCCACGTCCGCCTTCCGCGGCATCTCGGCGCAGGCGGCGCTGCAGCCGTGGCTGCAGCAGGCCGCGGCGCAGCCGTGGTGGCCGCCGCTGTGGTTGCTGCTGGCCGGGGTGGTCAGCGCGCCGCTGTTGCTGTTGTTGCGTCACACCCGCGACAGCGACACCTGGCGCAGCGTGCTGGCCGCCGCCGCCACCGTGATCGGCGCCGGCACGCTCGCCACCTGGGCGCGTTTCACGGCGCAGCCGCTGGACTTCCTCGCCCTGCTGCTGGTGCCGGCGGCGCTGGTGCTGGGCGACCTGCGCCGCAACCTGCGCTGGCTGGGCCTGGCGCTGCTGCTGGCCGGCGCGGTGTCCAGCGGCTGGGTGATCGCCCGCACCGCCACCTCCACCACCCGCGACTGGACCGCCGCGCTGCAGGCACCGGCGCCGCCGCGCCATGCCGACGCTGCGCACCTGGGCGCGTGGCTGGCCGAGGCGCGGCTGCCGACCCTGCTCGACGACCGTGCCAGCTATCCGGTGATCGTCGCGCGCGGCGACGCCAAACAACTGATCCTGCCGTTCGACCCGCGCTTCAAGCAGGCGCTGGTCGATCCGCGGCAGATGCCGGCGCAAGTGGTGGTCAGCGACCCGGCCAGCCAGACCGGCGCCCTGGACAGCCTCAACCGTCGCTTCCCGCAGCTATGGCAGCAGGGCTTGCCGGGCTACAGTCTGGTCTACCACCAGGGCATCTACCGGGTATGGCGCCGATCGCCGTGAGACTGCTGACGGCGCTGCTGCTGGCGCTGAGCGCCGGCGGCTGCAGTGCGGCGCCGCCGCCTTGGATGGGCGCCAACGTCAAGGTGTCGCCGCAGGCGCCGTGGGGTAGCGCCGCCGCGCAGCAGTCGCTGCGGCAACTGGCCGAGGCCGGCGCTTCGCGTGCGCTGTTGGTCGCCTTCGTCTGGCAGGCGTCGCCGCAGTCTTCGACCCCGGTGCTGGGCAGCGACAGCAGCCCGGCGCTGGTCCGCGCCGGATTGCGGCAGATGCGCGCCGCCGGCCTGCAGCCGGTGCTGAAGGTGCATCTGTGGATTCCCGGGCACTGGGCCGGCGAGGCCGCGCCGGCCGATCGCGACGCCTGGTTCGCCGCTTATCGGCGCGCGCTGCTGCAACTGGCCCAGGTCGCCGCCGACGAGCGCGCCAGCGCGCTGATCGTCGGCACCGAACTGCGTCAGTTGCAGGATGCGCCGCAGTGGCCGGCGCTGCTGGCGGCGGTGCGCCAGGTCTATCGCGGCCCGATCGGCTATGTCGCCGACGGCCTGGAGCAGGCCGAGCGCTTCGGCTACTGGGACCGTTTCG